>JAHENE010000133.1 GCA_024643305.1 Thiobacillaceae bacterium
TGACTTTGACTGGTCTCGACATCGGTCAGCGCTCCAAGCGTCGTGGTGCCGCCGCCGGGCAAGGGCACAGGGTCATTCAAAAGCTCGCTGATGTCAGTCATGGGTTCGCGCCCGGCCAGTACGCGTACTTCAATCTTGTCGCCACCTTCACGCATTTCGGCAACGATTTCTCCGTCGGTGTGAAGTCGTACCAGCCTCGATACCATTGCGGGGTCGAGCCCGGCATTGCGTACAGCATTGGCGTCAAGACGCAATACCAGTTGCTGACGGCCGGCGACTTCATCATCCGCAATATCCTTGGCGCCGGGAATGCCCGTGACGATGGCCTTGATGGAATCAGCCGCTGCGCGCAGTTCCCTGTAGTCGTCGCCGCGCGCTCTGACCTTGATTGGCTTGGCAGCAGGCGGCCCGCCAGAAACTTCAAGGAACGTAATGCGCGCCCGACCGGAAAGCGCCTCGATATCCTTGCGCATGGCTGCGACGACTTCGTCCGTCGTTTTCATGTCGCCCTTTCGGGGATTAAGAGACACGACAACCTGGCCATAGGGAGGGCCGTACAAGGGTTCGGTATCGGTAAACTTGATTCCCGCGTTGGCTGCGATGCCGCGCACTTCGGCAGGATCAAGTCTCTGCCTGACCGCCTTCTCGACCCGCTGTACCTCTTGCAGCGTGGCATCGATGGTGGAGGATGGCGGCATGTCCACATTTACGTAAAAAATGCGCAGCGGATCAAAAGCAAAGAACTGGATCTTGACCAGCCCGCCGGCAAGAGAACTTATAGCAAGTGCAAGCATCAATGTCAGCCCCGCCAGGCTCAGCCACGGATGGCGCATGGTCTTGATGAGAAAGCGCGCATATTTGACGCGCAGCCAGTGCGTCAGATTTTCGCGCTTTCTTTGCAGGCGGCTCGGCCTGGACAAATTCATGTTTAGGGCGACAACATGGGTGGGCAGCATCCAGTAGGCTTCCAGCAGGGAAGCCAGCAGGGCAATCGAGACGACGGCAGGGATCACGAACATGAACTTGCCGACAATGCCTGGCAGCAGCATCAATGGCAAAAACGCGGCAAGCGTGGTAAGTACCGCAGAAAAGACCGGATGACCAACTTCGCGCACACCATCCATGGCGGCTTGCAGTACCGGTTGGCCGCGTACCAGCCGATAGTAAATCGCCTCGACGATAACCACGGCATCGTCCACCAGCATACCCAGCACGATGACAATGCCGAGCAGCACCGAAATGTTGAGCGTGAAGCCCATGGTGGACAACGCCCAAAAGGCGGCGGCAAGCGAAAACGGAATACCCAGCCCGATCAGGATAGCGATGTGCGATCCAAGGAACAGCCAGGTAATAAGCAGCACCAGCATCAGCCCAAGCAGTGCATTGGTCTGCATGATGTCGATGGCGTGGCGCGTGGGGATGGTCTGATCGTCCAGCAGCACGACTGCAAGCCCGCTGTTGCCCAGGTTGCTGTTTTTTGCGCCCAGGTAGTCGTTGATCCTGCCCACAAGTTCCAGTGTGTTGGCTGCAGTGCGCTTGTTTACGGCCAACAGCACGGCGGGTTGTCCATCCTTGCTGACCAGTTGCGTTGGTTTCTCTCGCGCACGCTCAACTTCGGCAATGGTGTCCAGTGGCACGCGGCTGTGGGGAGATGCAGACGGTGTTACCTGAATGGCTGCAAGTGTGTCCGGATTGCTGGATTGGCCAAGGACCCGTACCAGCCATTCCTGATCGCCCACGCGTGCTTGGCCTGCGAAGATGTCCCGGAACCAGCGCGAGACGGAATCAGCAACATCGTTGCCGGAAATTCCGCGTGCGGCGGCAGCGGTTGGATCGAAACGTACATGCAGCTCCGGGTCCTGAAGCCCGGTGCTGAAGACCGTGTCGACGCCTTTCATCCGCTCGAGGTCATCCTTCACCTGGCGGGCGAGGGCGCGCAGACGCTCGTCATATGCCTGCGACGTGATCATCACCATTGCCGTTGGAAAACCGTTGGCCGTGGTAATTTCCAGCACGGTCGGATCGCCGGCTTCGCTGGGCAGTTCGGCATCGGCCTGATTCTGCACTTCTCGGCGCAAATCATTCATGCGCTTGTCGAAGGTGCGGCTGTCCAGATCCTGAAAACGCACCAGCATCGAAGACACGTTTTCGCGGCTGTTGCTGGAAATGAATTTAACGTCTGCGACCCGGGCAACGGCATCCTCAAGCGGGCGGGTGACGCGTTTTTCCACATCCTCGGCCGAAGCGCCGGGCAGGCGGGTGTTGATGTTCACCCAGTTGAAATTGACTTCAGGATCCTGCTCGCGCGGCATGTTCTGGTACGCCATCAGTCCCATGAACAGCGTCACTACGAACGCGATATTCGCCAGGGGATGATTGCGGATCAGGCGTTCAAATAGGCTCATGCAGATTTGGGCGAGCTTTTAGTTTCTGGGTGAGGGAGCGGCGCTTGCAGCCTGAACGTTCACGGCCTGCCCATCCTGCAGTGCAAAGCGACCTTCGGTGATCAACAGCATGTCGCTTTCAGCCTGGAAAGGTGCAGGTCGTCCCTCCTGCGCATCGGCAATCGGCACAAAGCGCGCATGCCCATCCTCAAGCACGAAGATCCCCAGCTCGCCATTGCGGGTAAGCAGCAAATCGGCGGATAAGTGCGGATCGGTGTCCTGCCATTCAATGTGGCCGGTGGCGCCGGGCTTGGGAGCCTTATTCATGAAATCCAGCCGTGCTTCATGAGTGCGGCTGGTGCCGCTCATGGCCGGCGATACGCGCTTGAGCTTGAGCGCATATAAACCGTCAAGCGTATGGAACTCGATACTCTTTGCCTTGGCCAGGCTATCCGCGTCCTTGGCTTGAACCTGCGCCGATATCTCAAGTGTCTGCAGATCCCACAATGTCACCAATGGCGCACCGGGGCTGGCCAGTTCGCCCACGTTTCCAGGCACGGCTTCTACAATGGCCGCAAATGGAGAAACAATCACGCACTTTCCCACATTGCTGTGAGCTGATTCAACTCGGCTTGCCTGCAAGTCGCGTTCTGCACGGGCGACATTAACCTCGGTGCGGCTCTGGTCCAGCGCATCGCCGGAGATGAATTTTTTCGCTGCCAAATCCTCGCTTCGCTTGAACTGCAGGGTCGCCAGGTGCAAACGGGCTTCCGCCGCACTGAGGGCGGCCTGTGCCTGGTTAAGTGCAATCTTGTAATCCGTGCAATCCAGACGGGCCACCACCGTGCCTTTGGGTATCTTCTGGCCTGCTTCCACCGGCAACGCATCGATGCGTGCTGCAATCTGCGCCGCCATGCTGCTGATGTTGCGCGAAGTTACCTGCGCCTGTGCAGTGAGTCTGGGGTAGACAATTGCTTCAGCAATCGGAGTCGCAGTCACAAGCGGTACAGCATTGGAATTTTGTGCAGGCGCGGATGGTTTGCCTTCATCCCTGCCACAGGCGGCGATTGAGGATAGCAAAATAACAATAAGCAGATAGCGCATATTTGAAGGGTTGAAGAGAACAGTTATCAGCATAAACTATACAAGCAGCCGGGTAAGATTAAGTATTTGCAATACTTAAGTTCAGGAGCGTAGCAAGTATTCGTATTATTGGTGTTTTAAAGCGACAAAGGAGTGCGCCATGTACAAAGGTGGTTGTCTTTGCGGAGTTGTCCAGTTCGAAATCGGCGGCCCGATCCGCAATATTGTGCATTGCCATTGCTCCCGCTGCCGCAAGGCCCAAGGTACTGCATTTGCCACTAACGGCATTGTAAGTGCCAGCGACTTTAGAATTCTTTCCGGAGAAGATGCGCTTGCCGGCTATGAATCATCCCCAGGGCAAACCAAGTACTTCTGCAGGGTTTGCGGTTCCCCAATCATGAGCAAGGCGGACTCAAGGCCTGATCAGGTCCGGGTGCGATTGGGCACGATTGAATCGGACATTGAAGAACGCCCCATGGCACATATATTTGTAACGGCCAAAGCCAATTGGGAAGAAATCAGCGGCGATTTGCCGCAGTACGAGAGCTATGAACCCGGCAGGGAAAGAACATGACCACCAACAAAATTACCTATATGAACTACATGTCGAAATCCAATCAAACTCCCCAGGCAATTTTCTTGATTGGTGTAATTTCTAGTCTGTTTGCGGGATGCGCGAATGCTGCCAATGATTATCGCTGCACCATCGAGAAGCGCATTAACTCTTCACCTGAATCGCCTGTTGCCCAGAAGGTGCAGGAAAAGGCCTATATCGGAAAACAGTTCAAGGTTGAGAGGGCAACCGGGATCATGGCTGGTGCGCTGCAAAATGCATTCACAAACGATCCGGAAATTGTTGACGATGGCTCAACCGGGAAAGGGTACAAGGTTGTAAGCACAATCAAGGCTGAAGAAGAACATGTCTATGGCTCCGGTGTTTATGCTCTGGTAATTGATGGGAGTGAAACATCACTGCAAAAGCCGTTTGTGTTCATGGAAAACAACATCGTGTATTTTGGTCAGTGCGAAAGCATCAAGCTTGGCCATTGAACGGATTCCGCATTGCAACAAAAAGCCGCCCAACCGGGCGGCTTTTTGTTTGTTGCAAAGTAGCCAAAGATTACATGCTTACCTGAATCTCACGGTCGTTGGCAGACTGGAGCGGACGGGCATTCATCTCATAGAGCTTCTGAAAACTCTTGACCTGCCTGGCGGAAACCTTCACCGGCTCCTTCATCACCATCCACTTCACGCCTTCGCTGCACGGTGGCGTGGTCAGCGAGCCGGCAAAGCTGTAGTAGCCCTTGCCGACAGGCATTAAGTTCGCGGCGTTGATGGTTACGTTGGCATAGCTGCGCTCTTCACCGGCCTCGGTGGGCATGCGGCCCATGGCGGCGCCAAAGGCCTTGTTCTCGCTGCCCTTGTCCAGCAGCACGCCGATGACTACCAGTTTGCCGTCATCGCTCTTGTGGACGAAGTGGGCAACCATGGCGTGGCGTTTGCCGTTGGTGGCTTCTTCGCTGGGGGTGTGGAAGTGGAACTGCAGCAGTTTGTACTGTTTGCCGTCCACGGTGATGCTGCTGCCTTCGGCGTAGTTCACCTGCACGGTGTGGCCGTTGTTCACGATCTTCAAGGGGGAATCCTTGTAGTCGAACTGAATCTCGGGAAGTTGGGCCGGCTTGGCGCCTTTAATATCGATAGGCGACTGCACCTTGCCTACGCCGCATGTGGAAAACTCGGCTGCCATCTCGCCCCAATGTCCGGGGCCATGTTCGCCTTCGTATTCCCAGTGCGGGCCGGCTGCGGTGGCGATGTTTGAAAAAGCAAAAGCAACTGCAATGGCGAGAGCCACCTTGATTCCGTTCAACTGCATTATTCCTCCAAGTGAGTTTTGTTGATGCTGCCAAAAAAGCAGGGCCGAGCCCTAGGCTACAACGATTTTACCTGAGGGTCTAGAAACCAAGAACTAGGGTAGTGTCTCACTTTGAAATTTAGTTTGATTCTTTCTTTTTATAATGGCCGCGCTTAGCTGGGATTGGCTCAGACACAAGCCCCGCAATCTCTTCCAGCGTCCAGACATGATCGCTAATCCCAGCTTCCATTGCCGGGGTGACGCGCAAAGACTTATGAATGCGGCCGAAGTTGTAGTACATGAAATGCAAAGCTACCGCGTATTCAAGGTTCTCTATCTTCTTGCTGAAAGCATTGGTCAAACGGGTAAAGCGGCGCATCGACATGCGCATGGTTAGGTTCTGGCGCTCTACATGGCTTGTAGAAATATGAGCAGAATCCGGGTTGCCTGAAACCGTGCCTTTAATCGTTCCCTTGAATCTAGCTGGGCTATAGCGGCGCTGTTCATTGATGCTGTTTGCCGCAGAGCCA
>JAHENE010000134.1 GCA_024643305.1 Thiobacillaceae bacterium
GTCGCTCTGGGCGCGAATCTGGGCGATGGTGTCTATTGCCTGGCGCCCCTGTTCAGCAGCCTTGCGGATAAGACCCATGCCGCCGAGTTCGCCGGCGATATAGATGCCGGGGACATTGGTCTCGAAATTGGGTTTGACGTAGGGGATATCAATGCCGCGTTTGGCAGTGCCGAATACCAGGGAAATCGCGCCCAGCGGGCAGCTGGCGGCGCAGGCGCCATGACCGATGCATACCGTGGGGTTAACGAGATAGGCCTTGCCGTTGATGATGCCGAGAGTGTGCTCGGGACAGGCGCGTGTGCAGGAGCCAGATCCCACGCAAATGGCGGGGTCGATAACTGGATGGAGGCTTGGTGGTTCGGTCAGTCCACTCTTGACGGATTGTTCCAGAAGGGATTTGGAGCGGGCCTCGTGCTTTTTTCTTTTAAGTAGATAAATGGCCAGGACCACGACCAGCGGAGCCGCGTAGATTGACCAGAGGTACAAATCGATCGTTGAAGGCATCACATTCGCGCAGGCATAAACCTATCGCGCCCCATCTTTCTTAAGCACCTTGCGCCAGTCCTCGGTGACATGGCATTGATCGCAGCGCAGGTCATAACTGCCGAAATGCACGTCATCGTTCTTGTGGCAGCCATAGCAGCGCTTGTCGAACTTGGGTGATCCAAGAGGCTCCTTGTGGCAGTTATCGCATTTGACCTGCCGATGTTTGCCGGTCAGAAGAAATGAGGTGTCTTGATCATGATCGAAGTGGATGGTCTTGAAATCCTTCTCGACATGGCAGGTTTCGCATTTCTGTCCGTAGCGTCCCTTGTGCGCCTTTTCCATGTCGTCGCGTTCGTGGCAGGTGAAACACTTTGTTCCCATCTTGTCATGAATGTTGGCGCCGGTGTGGCAACTGTCACATTTGACCTGCCTGTGCTTACCAAGGAGGGTGTACTGGGTATCGCGCTCGTGCACAAAGATACTGGGTTTGAAACCCTTCTCGTTGTGGCATGACTCGCATTTTTCACCATATCGGCCCTTGTGTCCTTTTTTCTGATCATCCTCGGCATGACAGGAATTGCACTGTGATGAAAGTTTTTCGTGCGGGCTTGAAGGCTTGTGGCAGCTCTGGCATTTGGCTGACGCATGCTTGTCTCGCAGCTTGAACTGCGTGTCGCGGTCGTGATCAAAGCGCGCGGTCTTCCAAGATTTCTCTGTATGGCAGTTTTCGCACTTGTCTCCCAGACCGCGCTTGTGCACGTCGTCCTTGATATGGCAGTCACGGCAACGCGACGGCGTCTTCTGCCGGTAAAGGGGTTTCGTATGACAGCTTGTGCAGCGCACTTCCTGGTGCTGCCCCAACAAGCGGAAGCGGGTATCCAGGTCATGGCGGAACGTCGGCTGGTCCCACTTGGTTTCCCTGTGGCAGGACTCGCAGCGCGTGCCGAACGAGCCCTTGTGTGCATCGTCCTTGCGATGGCAACTCAGGCAATCACGCGGTGTTTTCGCAAAGCGCTGATCGATGTGGCACTTCGCACATGCAAGGTTCTCATGCGCGTCATGTAGCGAGAACTTGGTCTTCGAATGATCGAAGTGCGCTTCCTTCCAGCCGTTTTCATCATGGCAGTTGCCACACTTGTTACCAAGATTGCCCTTGTGTTTGTCATCCTTGCGGTGGCAGGACACACACTCGGAGGGCGCCTTGCGGTGTTTTGCACCCGCCTCATGGCACTTGTCGCAGGCTTTGTTTTCGTGTTTGCCCCGCAGTAGGAAATCGGTCTGTGTGTGGTCGAAATGCTTTTCGTCCATTTTCACAATGATGGCAGTACGGCCTTTATGCTCTGTGTGGCACTCGCGGCAATTCTTTTCCTTGAGGCGGCCATGGTATCCCCGCTTGGTCCGCACATCGGCGGCAATGGGTTTGTGGCAATCCAGGCATAGGCGCGGCTGGGCGTCACGGTCAAAGCGCACGTGACAGTTAGCGCACTTGCCTTCAAGGTCGGCGTGGTCCTTGATCACGCTGCCAGGCATGATTGCGGATTCGATACTTGCCGCGCCTGCCGGGGTGACGAAAATCAGGACAATGTAGAGTCCAAGCGCGACACGTCCCAGTATTTCAGTAAGCGTGCACTGCCACAACGTGAACAATCGCCGTGATAAGCAGCATGAAGAGAAAGGGGACATGCACGGCATGCCATTGCGAAAAAAGGCGCTCATAGGTCGAAAATTGCGCAGCTGCCTGCGCCGCTCGTAAGGTCGCATCAATATTTAGGAGTACTTCATGCAAATCCGCAAGCTTGCCGTGCAAAACAGTATGCGCCACCTTGGCATGGTCAGCCATTGTGTTGCGCGCGTTCCTGACTGCAACATGGCGCCGAATGCCCAGTGAAAGAAAGTGCAACATACGTTGCCAGCGAGCTTCGGGAACAAACAACACCAGCCGGGCGAAGTTCTCTATTTCCTGCTTGACCTCGTTTGGCAGAATCAGCGAACCCCTCACTTCCTTAAGCTTTTTGTCCACCACCTGCTGCAGATCATCGTGCGTTGTTCGCCTCCCATACAGGCCCCTGTGTATCCTGCGGTACAGGAAGCGGCCGACAATTCCACTTGCAGCCACGAGCAGCATGCTTGAGAGCGCCACAGCCGCATTGACGGAACGAACGTGGAAGGTCGAGTGAAAAAGGACCAGAAGCGGGCCCAGTATTCCGGCGATCATGTGAAAACGAAACCAGTAACGGAGTGGACCGAGCTGCTGCAGGATGTGAATCCTTTTGCGCAAGGGATACAGCAGGAGCGCCAGCATCAGGATGCCCCCAACAAGACCTAGGTAATAGGCGAATTCGGAGTTCGAGCTGTATGGGGCCTGATTCCGGACATACCACCCGGCCATAAGCAGAACTATTGTCAAAATGGCCGCCACGGCCGACGGGCGTAAACTTTTTTGCGATTTGGACGTTAATTGCTGTGGGTGACGCGCGGCGTCCATCGCGATATTCAGGCTCATCGAATCCATCCCTTTCGTTTCATCAAAACACGGCCTTTTCTGGCCACATCCACCCCCGACACCCTCCACCTTACCAAGGATCTCTCTGTCCTTATTCGGTGTAAATATATTACACATATACGTACACTGGACAGCCATCCTTTACTGTATTTTACGTCATCGATATTAAAACGATATAAAACAATTAGTTAGAAATTATTGTATCTTGTCTGCGCCTGGATTTGAAATCGCTAAAGAAAAAGTGTCTAATGCCGATATGTGTAAAAGATTCACACATATTGGCGTGAGCCCTTATCCACTTCTCTAGGGAGACAGGAAAATGAAGATGAATTATTTTGTTCGCTTGGCGGCTGCTGCGAGTGGAACCTTGTTTTTGATTTCGGCTGCCGTAGCCGGCACGATTACGGGCTCAGCCCACGATTTCACCACCCAGTCCTGGTCTGGCGGGCGGATTTGCGTCGCATGCCATGCACCGCACAAGACCGACACCACCATTGCAGACGCCCCTCTGTGGAACCACGCAACTTCGACTGCTACCTATACGCTGTACAGCAGCCCAACACTGAATGCCGCCATTTCACAGCCAGGAGGCAATTCCAAGCTCTGCCTGTCTTGTCATGACGGCACAGTTGCTGTTAACAGCTTTGGCGGAGTAACCGGTTCGACCAACGTTTCTGCGGCCAACAACCTGGGGTCCAACCTCAAGTCATCCCACCCCATCGGTTTTACGTATGACGCTGCGCTTGTCACCGCGGATGGCTCGCTGCACCCAACCGGCAATTCTGCGACAATAGGTTCAGGCGGCCAGATCAGGACGGATACGATCTCTTCATTGTTGCTGTTTAACGGAAAAATGGAGTGCAGCTCGTGTCACGATGTCCACAACACCTTCACGGCACAAACGACCGCCCTGCTCAAGATGGACCCGTCGGGCAGCAAAGATTGTCTGACCTGCCACAAGAAGTAAGCTTTCTACGACCTGACCGGGCATCCTGCCCGGTCTTTGTTCATTTTTGATGTTAATGTTGGTAATCCAACTCACCGGAGGAGTGATGGACTGCAGGATAAGGAGCTTGCTTGGGCTGCACAGGTTCGGAACAGCGATGGCAGCCGTGATCCTGTTGCTGGCTGGCGCAGGAGGGATCGCCCATGCAGCCGACGAAGGCAAGACGCCTGACACGCCCGCCGTCTTCTACCCGGCCCTGCCGGACCCGCCCAGAATACAGTTACTGGCTACATTTACGGGCGAACAGGACCTGCATCCACCAACCAGCTCTTTCGCCAAGTTCATTCTTGGTGATGACGATTCCACCCAGCAGCTGGTTCAGCCCTACGGCACGGCTTTGTTCAATGGCCGTTTGTATGTAGTAGATACCGGTGCGGCGGGCGTTGCGATTTTCGACTTCACCAACAAGCGTTTTTCCTATTTGTCCGGTGCCCCCAACGGGCAAATGCGCAGGCCAATCAATATCCGCATCGATACGGATGGCACCAAGTACGTTACCGACACAGGCGTGGACAAGGTGTTGGTTTACGACAAGGCCGATCGTTTCGTAGCGGCCTACGGCAAGGAGGACCAGTTCCGACCGACGGATGTGGCTATCACCGCCGACCGGCTGTACGTCACTGACGTGCAGCACCATCAAGTCCATGTGCTCGATAAACATACTGGCAAGCCTCTGTTTGTGTTTGGCAAGGCCGGCTCGGGCGAGGGCGAACTGTTTCACCCAACCAATATCGTAGTGGCCCCAGATGGCGACCTCTATGTTTCCGAAACAAGCAATTACCGCATCCAGCGCTTTACGCAGGAGGGCAAGCCGGTACGCAGCTATGGTGCTGTCGGCACGACGCCCGGCAGTTTCGCGCGGCCAAAGGGTTTGGCCATCGACCACACCGGAAGGATGTATGTGGCAGATGCCGCGTTTGAAAACGTGCAATTGTTTGATGCCAAGGGAAAGTTGCTCATGTTCTTCGGTCAGTCCGGAAGGGCGGAAGACCGGATGCACCTACCTGCCGGAGTGGGCATCGATTACGACAATGTCGAGTTGTTCAAGAAATACGCCGCCCCTAACTTTCAGATCGAGTACCTGATTCTGGTGACCAGCCAGTTCGGGCCGAACAAGGTTGACGTCTACGGATTTGGCCGCATGGCAGGAATGGAGTACCCGTCTGATGCGGATCTGGCCGTGAAAACGCCACGCTGATGATGGAGGGAGAGGATCGATAGGTGCGCTCTCGAAAAGATCCCCCCCCTGTCGCCGGCTACAAAAAGGTTTGCGGAACAGGGATTCTGGCAGTATTGATATGGCAGGCCAGCCAGGCCGAGGATATTGCAGCCTTCCGGTTTACGGGTTTCGATGGCTATGTCCTGCTGGACTACCTACGCGACGGGTTAACAAGCGGGTCAGGCGGCCCCGTAAACACGGAACAGAAGCAGTCCGATCTGCGCGAAGAGGTATTCGTCATGACGCACAGCTATGTCTATCACCCGAACTTCATTTCGCTGGATATCGGTGGGGGGCCCATCCGCCAGGACAACAGCATCGATCTTGGCGGCATCGAGACCAATGCGGGCAAGACACTGTATAACTTCACCGGTCGGGCAACCCTCCTGCGTGACAAGCCCATGCGCGGATCGCTTTTTTACGAACATCTCAACCCGACAGTCTCGGTCGCCCCCGGCGAAATCATGCTGCAGGAAAACACTCACTACGGCTTCGATTTTTCCATGTCCGGCTCCGCACAAGGATTTCCGCTCAGTCTTGGCTACAACCACACACAAATCCAGGGGAGTGGTGCTGGCCGCGTCCTGGACGACGAGACAGACCAGATCAGTTTCAACA
>JAHENE010000135.1 GCA_024643305.1 Thiobacillaceae bacterium
ATCGGCAGGGATACCTTGATGTCGGGCTTGGACAGGGAGTGGTTGACCACGGTCTGGGAAATCAGCATCTCGTTGGGGATGATCGATTCGGTGCCATCCAGTGCCTTTAACAAGGTGTAGCGGGTGTTGATCTGTGTGACTTGCCCGTACTTGTTGTCTACGGTCACCAAATCGCCAATGCGGACGGACCGGTCGAGCAGAATGATGAACCCGGAAACGTAGTTGCTGGCGATCTTTTGCAGTCCGAAGCCCAGGCCCACGCCGAGCGCACCGCCGAATACCGACAGAACGGTCAGATCGATCCCCACAGCGGGAAGTGAAATCAGAACCGCCAGCAGCATCAGCAAGGTGCGTGTCACCTTGGACAACGCCATGCGCAGGCTCAAATCCATGTGCGGCACGCGCATCAGCCGGCTTTCTATGAGCTGCGAAGCCCACAATGCCAGGATGACGGAGCTAATGATGACAGTCAGCGCTTCAAACAAGGTCAGCAGCGAAAAGTGATGTGCGCCGGCTTCAAAGGAAACCATATCCAGCGCGGCGCGTATGCGCGGCAGCACGCCGGTGACGTGCATGACTACGCCTATCCAGATGATCCAGGTAATGCTGCGTTCCCAGGTCTTCAGCGTATCACTTGGTTTGAGCGCATAGCGCAGTGCATGTACCAGAAGGCGCACGACAACCAGCGCGGACAAAAGCGGCACGGCGAGATTGAGCAGATGCAATTCGCCTTGCCACAGTTTCAATATTTCACGCAGAACCCAGAGCCAGGCCAGTAAGGCGAGCGGCAGGCCGACTTTTTGCAGCCCTGCCGCACCTATCGCCCAAGTGCCTTCAAGGCTTGATACGCGCGGGCGCAATAGGCGAACCGATAACCAGCCAAATAGCGCTGCGGCCGCAAACACCGCTACCTGAATCATCAGGGGGATGTTGTGGCTGTCCGCAATCAGGCGCAGCAACAGGTTTTCGATAGGGACAGTTTTTTCAGGCATAAAAAAGGCCGTCGAATGACGGCCTTAATCATACCGCCGTTGGGCGGTTAAAAGTTGTGCGTGTATTGAACGCTGATGATGTCCACAGCGCTGTCGTAGATGCCGATAAGGGTATTGGCAGGCGTGATCGGCGTTGCGGGCGTTGCATAATTGAGTTTGGGATCATTCACAAACAGGTGGGAATAACCAAAATCCAGCACACCCCGTTTGGACAAACGATATTGCCCACCAATGGCTACCCAGATGCGCGAGCCGTCCGGGATGCGCGGGGTACGGAAGGAATCCAAGACCGGCCCTTCGTCATAGGCGACACCGCCGCGCAGGCTCAGCTTGTCGTTCATGTGCCAGGTAGTGCCTAATGAGTAACGCAGGATGTCTTTCCAGTTTTCTAGCGTGTAGGAAAGCAATGCACCATTGGTTCGATAAACCTCGTATTCGTAAAAATCGCTCCACCCGGTCCAGGTAATGTCGGCCAACAAGTCCCACTGCGGGCTGAGTTTGTGGAACAGGCTCAGGGAAGCAGAATCAGGCAGGGTTACGTCAGCAGTTATTTTGCCGTTGAGTGCCGACAAGCCGCTGAAGGTGGCACGGCCTTCGAGGGTGTAATCGACCTCAGAACGGTAAGAAAGTCCTAGGCGAGTACTTGGCGCCATCTGCCACATAAGGCCCAGGTTGTATCCCCAACTGTAATCGTCCCCCTTCACGGTGGCCAAACCAACACCTGTCCAGTTGGTTAGTTCAGCCTCAATTCGCTGGATGTTAAGGCCTGCGCCGACAGAAAGCGTGTCGGAAACCTTGTAGGCGATGGACGGGTTGATGTTGATGGTCTTGATCTCGGACTTCAGCGCCTGATAACGGCCGATCCATCCATCATCGTATTCCGTCTTGAGTCCGAAAGGCGCATTGACGCCAATGCCAAGATGGAGCGAAGGTGTCAGGCGGTGCGCGTAATAGAAATTTGGTACGAAAGCCCAGTCGCCAGCGTCGCCGCCTTGGCCGCCACCGAGAGCGGGTGAAACAGTTCCGGAAAACTTAATCGTTGGCTTAATCATGTTGCCCACCAACACGAGCTGGCTGTCTGGCAACAGCGTCATGCCTGCCGGGTTGAAATAGACGGTGCTCGCATCCTGTGCCACTGCGGCTTGACCTGCGTAGGCATTACCCAGGCCGCTCGCGTTTTGTTCGATCAGAGCAAATCCTGCAGCATGCGCGCTGCCGGCAAGGCCTGCAGTCAGGATGGCGAGGTATTTCAGGTGTGACTTAGGCATGATGTCTCCCTCTTGGTATCAAGTTTATCTAAACGGAAAGTCCGGAAAACAGGGATTGGATTTCCCTAACGTGGCGGGCGGCAATCTGCGCCCGCTTCTTTTTCATTGTCGGTGTCAACAAACCTTCTTCCACCGTCCAAGGATTAAGGGTGAAAAAAGCGCGCCTGACCTGGGCATACCCTGGAAAGCCTTTGATATGGATGGCAATCCTCGCCAGCAGCATTTTGTTGACGCGGCTGTCTGCGAGTGTGCTGGCAGGGTTTGATGCATCCAGCCGATGCTCCTCACACCAGGGCTGCCAGTGCTCATTGTTGATCACCACAACGGCGGCAAGGCAGGGCTTGCCCTCACCTACGACTATCACCTGATCAAACAGGGTATCCAATTCAATGGCAGATTCCATGTCCTCTGGCGGCACCTTTTCGCCATTGCTCAGCACGATGATGTCTTTGATGCGTCCGATGATGTGATAGTGGCCGTATGCATCAACACTTGTCTGGTCGCCCGTATGCAGCCAGCCTGCGCCATCGATAGTGGCGGCGGTGGCTTCAGGGTTGTCCCAGTACCCACGCATCACGCAGCGGCTGCGGGTCAGCAATTCGTTGTTCTCACCGATTTTTACATCAACGCCTGGCAATGGCTTACCGATGCTGCTGGGCACATTCGATTCCGGCCGGTTGACGGTAATGACCGGGCTGGTTTCTGTCAGGCCATAACCTTGCAGGATGGGAACGCCAAGGCCAATAAAAATTCGGGCAATCTCGGGGGAGAGTGGCGCCCCGCCCGAAACTGCAATCCTGAGGCTGCCACCAAGTTTCTCAGTCACGCCATCTGCCACCAGTTTCTTGAACAGTGGCCATGCAAGCAGTTTGGGGTGCCATGCGGCCCGTCCCTGCGCGTATTCGAAACGATGCCAGCCAATATCCGCTGCAGCTTTGAACAGAGCCTGTGCCACCCGCCCCTTCTTCTCAAGCATGTCTTCAATTCGCGTGTACATGCGCTCATAGATGCGCGGTACCGAGATCAAAACGGTCGGACGCACGTTCTGCATGTCCTGGGCGAGCAGGTTGATTGAGCGGGCGTAAGCAACTTCGGCGCCTAGCAGCATCGGCAAGTAGTAACCGCCAGTGCGTTCCAGGGTGTGTGATAAGGGCAGAAAGGAAAGAAATTGCTCGTCTGGCCCAAAATTTTCGCAGCGGCTTGCATACCAGGCGTTCCAGAGCATGTTCTCATGGGTAAGCATCACGCCCTTGGGGCGGCCGGTCGTGCCTGAGGTATAGACAATGGAAGCAAGCAGGTCGGGAGTGATCCTGCGTTCTGGAATGGCAGTGCCATCGGCAGCTTTCAGCCAGTCGCCGGCCACCATGAATTTAGGGCTCCAGTCCGTGAGGTTTTCCGGTGAGATCAGGCTTACGGCTCGTTCAAGACAGGGAGAAGCGGAAACGATCTCCGCCAGTTTGCGGTGCTGGAAGCGTCCTTCCACCAGCAATAGCCGGGCGCCGGAGTTATTGATGATCCAGGCAGCATTGTCGGGGCGATCGTCCAGATAGAGCGGCACCGTTACCAGCCCCAATCCCAGCGCGGCCTGGTCAAAGATGACCCATTCCACGCAATTTTTCAACATGACGGCGACGCGGTCGCCGGGGGCCATGTTTTCCTTGGCCAGCGCTGCCTGCCAGCGGGAAACTTCATGTGCAACTTCAGCCCATGTATAGCTCTTCCAGGTTTGTGCAGCGCAGTCGAATTGGCGATAAGCAGGTTTGTCCGGGCTGAGCGCAACGCGCTCCCGGAAAAGACCGGAAAGGGTCTGGACGCGATCGGGATCGATAGCGGAAAAAGTCATGAACCTGCCAGCCTCCCAAAACAAGCTGATTGTTTTTGTGGACTCCGCGCAGAGCAGTTATTCTATTTTCTGTAATATTGCCGCAAAAAAGCCACCCGTGCCATGGTTGTCGGGTAGCACAAGCATTCCTTGATATAAAATTCACTCATGACTCAAACGCGCACTGCCCTTATTTGCGGTATTTCCGGACAGGACGGCGCCTATCTCGCCCGGCTTCTGCTTCAACAGGGTTATCGCGTTGTCGGTGCCTCGCGCGATGCGCAAATAAGCACGTTTGGCAATCTGGTCAAACTGGGCATCCGCGATCAGGTTGAACTCACCTCCATGGTTTTGAGTGATTTCCGCAGTGTGCTGCAAGTGTTGGCCAAGTTTGAGCCAAACGAAATCTACAACCTCGCCGGACAAAGCTCCGTAGGCCTGTCTTTCGAGCAACCTGTGGAAACCCTGGAAAGCATCAGCATCGGCACCCTCAATCTCCTTGAGGGCATTCGCTTTCTGAATCGCGACATGCGTTTGTACAACGCCGGCTCCAGCGAGTGCTTTGGCGACACCGGCAACCTGCCGGCCAACGAACAGACGCCCTTCCGCCCACGCAGTCCCTACGCAGTGGCCAAGGCTGCAGCTTTCTGGCAAGTTGCCAACTACCGGGAGGCCTATGGTCTTTTTGCCTGCTCCGGCATTCTGTTCAATCATGAGTCCCCTTTGCGGCCCGAACGTTTCGTTACCCAGAAAATCGTGCGGGCTGCATGCCGTATCGCCAATGGCAGCAAGGAGCGTCTGAGCCTCGGTCGACTCGATATCCAGCGCGACTGGGGTTGGGCGCTCGAGTATGTTGAAGCCATGTGGAAAATGCTGCAGCAGCCTCTGGCGGACGATTTTGTAATCGCCACCGGGGAAACTCATTCCCTGCAGGATTTTGTCGCAGCGGCTTTTACGGCTGTAAACCTGGACTGGCATGAACACGTGGATGCCGATTCTTCGTTGATGCGGCCGACAGATATTGCCATCAGTCGCGCCGATCCTTCACATGCTGCATCCAAACTGGGCTGGCAAGCACGGACGCGCATGCAGGGCGTTGTGCAGAACATGATGGAAGCAGAACTGCAAAAGTCTCTGTAGAGCAGCCCAGCCCGGGGCTGGAATTTATCTGTTTTTTTCCAAAATCACTGCAAAAAAACCATCTGTGCCATGGCTGGCCGGGTTCATCTGCAGATATTCGCCGGTATTGAGGTCTATGCGCTGCGTAGAGAGCACGTCGCTGGCCGGGATCAACTTGAATTCAGAGTGTTCTGCCAGGAAGCCTTCCACGATGGACTGGTTCTCCTCGTTTAGCAGACTGCAGGTGGCATACACCAGTCGGCCGCCGGGTTTCAGGAGTTTGGCACCGGCGCGAATCAGGCTGGCCTGAGTTTTGGTGAGCGAGGCCACCGTTTCTGGAGACTGGCGGAATTTCAGATCCGGGTTACGGCGCAGCGTGCCCATGCCCGAGCAGGGCGCATCAATCAGCACGCGATCAAGTTTGCCGGCCAGGCGTTTCAGGCGCGTGTCGTTTTCGCTGCTGATGAGCTGCGTTGTCACGTTGGACAAGCCCGAGCGCTTGAGGCGAGGCGACAGCTTTGACAGCCGCTTTTCACTGATGTCGAAAGCATACAGCCGTCCGGAAGAAGCCATGGCCGCGCCCAGTGCCAGGGTCTTGCCGCCAGCACCCG
>JAHENE010000136.1 GCA_024643305.1 Thiobacillaceae bacterium
CCAGTGCAAGACATGCTGACCGCAGGCCTAATCGAAATGGGCCATGCGCGCGCGCTGCTTCCCTTGCATGCGATCCGGCAGCGTGAGCTGGCCCACGAGATAGAGGAAAAAGGCCTGTCAGTGCGCGAAGTCGAACGCCGTGCCGCCAGGCTCAAGGAAGGAGAAACTGCAAAAGCTGCGAAGAAATCGGTTCCGCGGGATATTCACCGTCTTGAAGAGGCCCTTTCCGACGCTTTGGGGATGGAGGCCCGGGTGCACATGAGCCGCCATGGCGGGCGGCTGACCCTGGGATTTTCCAATGCGGAACAGCTTCAGGGCCTGTTGGAAAAGCTGGGGATCGCGCTGTAAAAGTGGTGGAATGCAGGCGCGCAGGCCTTGTTGAAAGAGGGCTAACAAGCTCCCTGAAAAACCGGATGCTGCGAGCACATGAAGGGGTTGTGCACGAAAACGCAGTTCTCCAGTTTCCAAAGGGTTTCTCCTTCGAGCAAAACTTCGGCAGTTTCTGCAAGGCGCGGACAGCGCGCGCCCAGTGCGGGCATATGCATGCATGACACTTTTGAAATGGGCAAGAGCATTAAATTCCGGCGTATTTCACTGTAACTACCACAGCTTGCTGACATGTGAGGCTGCCCCGGGATTGCCAGTATCAGCGCTTTTAATTAGACTGCGGTCGTGCGAAGAATCGGCAAAAACAAGCAAAAAAACATAACGCCATAATTTTAATTTCTGGGGAGTCAACTCAATGAATTTACGTTCAAGCTTTATTCTTGCCGGTATCGTTTTGGCTTTGTTGGGCGGTTGCCGCAGTGCCGGCATTTACAATGTTGGCGATGCGCCTGTTGTGGCCAACAAAACCGTGTCCATGGACGATGTACAGAAGGCCATTGTGCGCGCGGGAACCGCGTTGGGCTGGCAAATGAAACCGATGGAGCCCGGCCTGATCGTGGGCACGCTGAATCTGCGTAACCACATGGCCATGGTTAACATTAAATATAACACCAGCAAATACAGCATCACCTACAAGGACAGCAGCAATCTCGATTACGACGGCAGCAACATCCACAAGAATTACAATGGCTGGGTTCAAAACCTCGATAACGGCATCCGTGCCCAGTTGACTGCGCTGTAATCCGTTTTCTGTTGCGAAGCGACTCACAGCGGCGCCGTGATAATCGGCAATGGCGGCTTGTCAACGTTAGCGGAGAGCAAGCAAGCATTTGTAGTTCAATCCAACAGCGGATTACGCCGTAACGTTTTTTCGATTATTGATGATGGAACCCAAAACAGAATTGGAGCAGGCCGTTGCGGACCTGCTTGTCGCCACGCTCAATTTGGAAACCCGGGTCGAGGAGATTGACCCCCTTGCACCTTTGTATGGCGATAGCGGCCTGGGCTTGGACTCCATAGACATGCTGGAACTTGCGCTGGGCATCTCGAAGCAATATGGTTTTCAGTTGCGCTCGGATTCCTCCGACAATGTCCGTGTCTTCGCTTCATTGCGCGCGCTCTGCCAGCATATTGACCAAAACCGGGTTCGTTGATGGGTTTGAAGGGCTGGGGGACAAGCTTGCTGCTGTTGGCGGGTTATCCGCTTGCCAGCCGTTACGCCCTTAGCCGTGGGTGGGGAAGCGCCTGGCTTGGCTCTTTGTTGCCGGTTCTTGTTTATCTTTTCCTGCTCATCCTGTTTGCGGACACGCTCCGTGTTGGGCGCGTTCCCATGATCAGCAGGTTTGCCCAAATGGAGCAAGGCGAACTCACGGAGGAATTGAGCATCTATACTCGACGCCTGACCGCGATCTGGTGTGTTTTTTTTGCGGGAATGGCTGTCCTCACCATGGGTCTCGCCGCCTGGGCAGCACCGGAAGTCTGGTTCATGCACACTTTCTTTGTCAGCTATCTGTTAATCGCCGTGCTGTTTCTGGGTGAGTTTGCCTATAGGCGGTGGCGATATCCGCAGTACCGGCATGCCAGCCCTTTGCAACTCCTGCGCAACATCCGCAAGCACGGATTGCATTGAGTTTTTGCTCCCCATGTTGGCCCTGTTTCCAAACCACCAGGCGCACCAGACGGTTTTTGCGGATGCGCGCGGCACCCTGGATCGAGCCGCATTCATGCGTGCCGCGTCTGCGTTGGCGCAAAGCTTGCCATCGCAGACGCACTGCTTGAACCTCTGCGACGACCGGCTGTACTTCATGCTGGGATTCTGTGCCGCGCTGCTGCGCGGGCAATGCACCCTGCTTCCCGCCACCCGCACCGAATCGAGCCTGGCTGATATCACCCGGAAATGGCCGAATGTCACCGCGTTGTGTGACAGTCCGCAAACGTTTACCGGGCTTGCCTGCTTGCAGCTGGAGGCTTTGCAGCTAAACGCGCCCCTGTCTCAGGACGGCGACGGCATCCTGCCCGCAACCATGGCCGCAGAGTTGTACACCTCCGGCAGTACGGGGGTCCCACAGGCCCATCATAAAACCTGGGGCATGCTGGTTGAGGGTGCGCAGCAGTTGGCAGCCGAGCTGAACATCGACGGCACGCTGCTCGGCAGCGTGCCGTCACAACATATGTTCGGACTGGAAAGCACCATCCTGCTTCCCATGCAGGCCGGGCTTACCCTGGCAGGGGGCTGCCCCCTGCTGCCACAGGATATCCAGTATGCCATGCAGAACCTGGCGTCCCCCAATATATGGTGGGCAACAACGCCGTTGCACTTGCGCGCCTGCGTGCAAAGCGGCCTGAAGTTTCCCAGGCTGGCAGGCATCATCTGTTCTACCCAGACACTCTCGCCGGACCTGGCGCGCGCGGCCGAAACCTGCTTTCAGTCGGCCCTGCATGAAATTTACGGTTGCACCGAGGCCGGCGCTATTGGGATACGCCGTACCGCGCACTCAACCGCCTGGCGCCTTCTTCCCGACTGGGAAATGAGCCTTCGCGATAAAAACGCCTGGATCAGCGGCAAGCGCAGCCCGGAAGCGCTTTGCCTGTCCGACCATATAGAGCCTTTGCCCGACAAGCAATTCCTGCTGCATGGCCGCCATGCCAGCCTCATCAAGGTGGGTGGCAAACGCATGCATCTGGATGCGTTGAATCAGATTTTGCTCTCCATGCCCGGGGTCGAGGACGGTGCATTCTTTCAACCCGTCGAAGGCGGACGCCTGACGGCATTGGTGGTGGCAGCAGAACCGGATTCTGCCGCCCTGCTGAGGGCACTGCGCAAACATGTCGACCCCGTTTTTTTACCGCGCCCGATACACTGGGTGAACTCCCTGCCGCGCAATGCCTTGGGAAAACTGCCATTGCAAGTGTTGCAACAACTGGTGGATCATCTTTCCCGATGACAACGCCTTTTGAGTTCACCGGACGCATCCCGGCTGACCACCCGGCACTGCCCGGCCATTTTCCCGGTTATCCGATTACTCCAGGCGTAGTGCTGCTCAATCAAGTGGCCCAGGCTTGCGCGCACTGGCAACCCGGTGCCCGCATCACGGCTTGGCCGCAGGTCAAGTTTGTTTCGCCGCTGCTGCCGGAAGAGGATTTTGTCATTCGGCTGACGGGTGCCGGGCCGCACGCCGCACGTTTTACCGTTCAAGTTGGCGACCGGCTGGTTGCCAGCGGCCAAATCGCGTTTATTGCAGGCGGCACAGAAAGCGCATGAGCGATGAATGGGCTAATCGTCCGGAGCGCAGCACGCTATGGGTGATGCGCTTGTATGCCTGGATTTCGCTGCGTGCCGGACGTGCGGCAGGCCGTTTTTTCCTGCCCGCTATCTGCCTGTACTTCCTGATGTTTGCGCGGCAGGCGCGCAAGGCATCGTGTGACTACCTGACGCGCATCCTTGGCCAGCGACCGGGTTGGCGCGCACTTTTCCGCCACTTCTTTCATTTTGCCAGCGTTGTCCATGACAGGCTGTTTCTCACGGCAGGACAGCTTGCCCGCTTTAGCTTCAGCATGGAGGGGGAATCACATGTGCGTAACGCACTGTCGAAGGGGCGTGGCGTCATTCTGCTGGGCGCCCACTTCGGCAGCTTTGAAGTGCTGCGCGCCGGACTTGCGACGCGCGAGGGACTGCCGCCCCTGAATGTGCTGATGTTTCTCGACAACGCCGCCAACAGCAACAGTATTCTTTCCAATACTCAGCAGCCGGGGACCAATATCATCCCGCTCGGGCGGCCCGATTCCCTGATGCGCGCCATGGAATGCCTGCAGCGCGGCGAGATGCTCGGAATATTGGGTGATCGCACGCTGGGAAAGGATAAAATCGTCTGCGTACCCTTTCTGGGCTCGTCGGCCGCTTTCCCGCAGGCACCCTGGTTGCTGGCCAGTCTGTCGCAGGCGCCTGTGGTGTTGTTTTTCGGCCCCTATCTGGGGGGCAACCGCTACGCCATACGCTTTGAAGCGTTTGCCGACAGCATCGACCTTCCCCGCGGCCAGCGCAGCGAATACTGTGCGCCCCTGGCCGCGCGTTATGCCGAGCGCCTGGAAGCGCAATGCCGCCACTCGCCCTACAACTGGTTCAATTTTTATGCTTTCTGGCAAACACCTGATTAACGCGGGCTTGAAGCTGCTTGGGTTCTGCCTGTTCTGCGCCTGCCCGCTGCTGGCGGCCGCAGATTGGGGGCTGCCCCAGCTGATGTCCGATTTTGCAGCTGTGGCGGAAAGCCGCGCACGCTTCCAGGAGGAAAAACATCTGGCCATGCTCACCGAGCCTTTGCATTTGTCCGGAACGCTGCGTTATGTGCGCCCAGACCAGATTGAGAAACGGATCACCCAGCCTTACGAAGAATCCCTGCGCATCAACCGTGATCGTCTGGAATGGGAAACCCAGGGACATGCGCGCAGCCTTTCTCTGCGCAGCCAGCCGCAGATCTGGGCGCTGGCAGAAAGTCTGCGCGCAACGCTGGCAGGGGATTTGCCCGCTCTGCAGCGCTACTACACCGTCCGTCTGGAGGGTGTGCGTACGCAGTGGAGCGTTACGCTGGAACCGCGTTACGACAGCCTTTCCCAATTCATCGAGAAAATCCGCTTGCAGGGCCGCGAGAACCAGCTGCTCCAAGTCGAGATCATCGAAGCCAGCGGCGATCGTTCGCTCATGCGCATTGAGGAGATAGCAAACTGAAGCCCGCCGCTTTGCGCCTAGTGTGGCTCGCAGCGTTGCTGCTGGGGGTGGCGCAGTTGGCGCGCACGCCGGTCAATCTGGACTTGAGCGGCTTCCTGCCCAGCAATGCCCAGCCTGCCCAGCGTCTCCTGATTGAGCAGATGCGCGACGGTGTAGGTGGGCGGCTCATTCTGCTGTCAATAAGCGGCGACACTTCCGAAGAACGCGCCCGTCTCAGCCGGCAGCTCGCGGCGCGCATGCAGCAATCCGGCCAGTTCAGCCTGGTTGCCAACGGTGCGCCGCTTCCGCCGGAGCAGTTCGAGTGGCTGATGGAACGGCGTTACCTGCTAATCCCGGGCCTCAGCGCGCAGTCCTTCAGCGCTCCCGCCCTGCGGCAGTCGCTGGAGGAGAGTCTGCGGCTTCTGGCTTCGCCGCTCAGCAGCGTGATTCAGGCCTGGCTTCCGCGCGACCCGAATGGCGTCATGCTGCCATTGCTACAGTCTTTGGCGGGCCGGGATCCTCCGGCAGTCCAGCATGGCGTATGGTTTTCTCGTGATGGGCAACGAGCCCTGCTGCTGGCCTACAGCCATGCCCCGGGTATGGATGCCCGCGCGCAGGAACGCGCCCTGGCCAGTATCCGCCAGGCTTTTGAAGCCAGCCTGGGCGCCGCAGACGGCAGCGCCAGCTC
>JAHENE010000137.1 GCA_024643305.1 Thiobacillaceae bacterium
CGCAAGGCCTCGATCAGATGCAGTTCGCGGGGGTCGAATTCGCAGAAATCCTCATAACCTGCCAGTACATCGCTCAGTTGCCGGGTCATGGCGGCACGGTCGCCCGATAACAACATCCACAAATCCTGCACCGCAGGTCCGCTGCGGCAATCGTCAAAATCCACAAAATGGGGGCCGTCATCCGTCCACAGCACATTGCCCATGTGGCAGTCGCCATGCAGGCGCAGCGTTTGAACCTTGCCTGCACGGCCAAAGCAATGCCGCACGCCTTCCAGCGCCTGCGCCGATACGCTTTCCCAGGCGCTCAGCAACTCCGGCGGGAGCCAGTTGTTTTGCAGCAGATAGGTGCGCGGCTCGGTGCCGAAGCTTTCGATGTCGAGGGCAGGGCGATGGGAAAACGGCTTGGTCGCGCCCACCGCGTGGATGCGTCCCATAAAGCGCCCCATCCACTCCAGGGTATCGGCATTGTCCAGTTCGGGCGGGCGTCCGCCCTGGCGCGGATACACCGCAAAACGAAACCCGGAAAACTCGTGCAAGGTTTTACCCTGCAATGCCAGTGGCGGCACGACCGGGATTTCATGCTCGGTCAGTTCATGGGTAAACCTGTGCTCCTCCAGTATGGCCTCATCGCTCCAGCGCCCGGGACGATAAAACTTGGCAACCACCGGTAGCGCATCTTCCTGACCTAACTGGTACACCCGGTTTTCGAAGCTGTTCAGCGCCAGCATGCGACCGTCGCACCTGAGACCAGTGCTTTCCAGGGCATCCAGAACCAGATCGGGGGCAAGAGCAGAAAATTGGTGTTCTGACATGTGGAATCTGGGGAAACAGGCAACAATCCGTTTTGACTGAAACCCGATAAACTAAACGTAGTTTTGGGGTCCCTATGATACTTCTGCGCGCCGCTTTATTGCTGTTCTTCCCATCGTTGTTGATGGGCACTGCCAATGCTGCATCGGATAAGCTGGACGAAATACTCGCCAGAAGCTTGCCGCCGGCCGGTGTCGTTTTCGAAATTGCCGACCGCGATCCGCAGGCGCTGGAATTTGCCCTGCCCTGGGTCAGGCAGGCCGCGGAAAAGATCAAACAGCGCTTTCCCGGCGTGCCCATGGCCCTTGTTACGCATGGCCAGGAAATGTTTGCCCTGCAAAGCAATCTCAAGGAGCGCAACGCCGCTGTGCACGAGCAGGTGCAAAGCCTGAAAGATGACCAGGGCATTCCCGTGCATGTCTGCGAAACTTACGCTGGCTGGAAAGGTCTAGGGCCGGAGGCGTTTCCTTCCTACGTGGACGTCGCGCCCAGCGGCCCATCGCAAATCAGGAATTATGAAGCGCTTGATTACGTGCGCCTTGTAGTGCCGAAAGCCGCATTATTGCGGAACACCGCCAAATAAACACTTGTGGAGAATATTATGAAGAAAACGCTTATTACCCTTATTGGCGCCCTGGTGCTTTCCCTGCCCGCATTTGCTTCCGACAGCGCTTGCATGACCACAGCAGCCCAGAAGAAGCTGGCTGGCGCGGCAAAAAACGCCTTCATCCGAAAATGTCAGCGTGAGAATTGCGAGACCATGTCGCAGGAGAAGAAGCTTGCCGGCGCCGCCAAGAACAGCTTTACGAAGAAGTGTGTGGCGGAAGGCTTGCTGGCTTACTGCGAAGCGCAAGCAACGGACAAGAAGTTGCGTGGCGCCGCCAAAACCAGTTTCATGAACAAGTGCCAGTCCCAGTAAGTAATGGACTGACAGTTATCTTCGACTGTTAGTCTGATCCGCCACACGGGTGACGATCCTGCCCGCAGTGGTGGAAATCGCCCAGCGGGCGATTGAAGGTGTATTCAGCTGGTTCGACGATCATTGCATGCGCAGCACTCCCGGCACTTCCGGTGGGCAGGGAAAACGGCAGCGTTACCACGGTAACTGCCGCACCCAGAACGGTGGCGACAATACCCAGCGGACGCAGCACTGCCGCGTCTACCAGTATGTCCATGCCTTTGTCGCCACTGACTGTGCCGGCTTCATCTGCAAGGACAGGGCAGGCTGCCGCCAGTAATACCAAGCCAAGCAGTCCGGTTATCAATCTGTTTGTCATTTCTGCCTATGCTTTAGTTTCCTACGCCGGCGGACTTAAGGAAGTCACGCACATGCCTGACTTCATCCTTGGTGCAGGTGGTGCTGTTGTGCGGACGATGCAGAAAACCCTCCACACCATTCAATACTATGCGGAAACTGGCACCATGGTGCGGCTCCACCGTTGCGCCCAGATGGACAAGAAAAGACTCCACCTCGCGCCAGTGCAAATTGCCACTTACCGGCCCGTCAAAAATCGCATGCATCAAACTTTCGTACTTGTGACTCATGGCTGCACCTCAGGATTAAGCTCACTTTTCATTCTAGAGCCAGGTGACTGACTAAGCGAGTGCGCATTCATCCAGGTCAAACCAATTTCCTTGAAAAATCAATGATATTCGTGCATAATGTTGAGCGAACTAGTCTTTTGGTCAGTCTTCCCCGCATCGCTAAAGTCGGCTTTCCTCATTGGCTCTCATGCCGCACCATTCTAAAGGCGCGGCGGTCGCAGCCCCCACTGCGTTTTCATTACAAAGTATCGGGCACCGGAATTTTTGTGCAGCGGTCAAATACGAGGAATCATGCATGGCCAAAGAAGAACTCGTCGAAATGGAAGGTGTCGTCAGCGAAGTGCTGCCGCAAACTCGATTTCGCGTCACCCTGGATAATGGCGTAGAGATCATTGCCTACGCCTCCGGAAAAATGAGAAAGCACCGCATCCGCATTCTTGCGGGTGACAAGGTCACCCTGGAAATGTCGCCTTACGATCTGACCAAGGGCCGCATCAATTTCCGCCACAAGGATGCAAATGCGCAGCCGCGTCCCGCCATGGCCAGAAGATACTAAAGCTTAAAGCCACCTGGAAACCGGCATGAGCGACGCGAAAAAAGCCCACCCTGTCGGCGTCTGCAAAATCTGCGGTGGTATCACCTACAGCATTGAACTGATCAACCAGCGTTGCGGCCGCAGCCCGCATGGCCGCCGTTGCAGCGGCAAGTTTGCCAATGCCTCGCGTGACAGCGACTGGAAAGCTTGCGAACCCTGCGATGGCACCGGAAAACTGGACTCTGCGCAATGCGTATACTGCCGCGGAATCGGCTGGAACCTGACGAAACCCTGGATTATTTAGGCGCGGGAATCCAACGCCCTGCGAATTTCATCCAGTGGCTGCCATCCGTTGGTAATGAGATGCAAATCATCGCCTTGCTGCAGCACAAGAGTCGGAAATCCGCTCACCTTTGCCTGACGGGCATGTTTGAAGTGCGCCAAAGTCCGGGCGCGTATCTCATCTGATTCAAATACCTGCGTGAACTGGATGCGCTCCACGCCCATGGCAGCCGCAATGTCGGCCAGGGTATCCGCTTTCGTCACATCGCGGCCTTCGGCGTAAAACGCCGATTGGATCCCCTTCAGCATCGGAAAAACTTTTTCCGTATCGATACTGCCCATGGCCAACACTGCACGGCTCGGAGGTTCAGTGTCATATACAAAACCTTCCGGCATTGCGCCCTCAAAATGGAACGGCTGCCCAGTGCGTTCATGCACCTGGCGCCAGTGATGCAGGATGTCCTCGCGCAATGAATCGGAAATCGTATCACTGGCGCCAGGTGCATGAACGCACAGTGATGCAGGATGTCCTCGCGCAATGAATCGGAAATCGTATCGGTCGTGCCTGGCCGCAGTCCGCCCATCACCAGCGCAATTTTCAGGCGCGGGCGGTATTCCTCGCGTATCCCTTCAATAACAGGCGAGAAACCCCAGCACCACGAGCACATCGGGTCGGCAAAATACCAGAGAACGGCTTCATTCATTGCATTACCTTGGTTGTCAGGCTTGACACCGCTGCCATAACATTGTCGTTAAGTTCGCTTCGAAAAAATAATCAAGCAATTATCCCCAAAGTCCGTTATAAATGAGGGGTGCATTTTCGAGATGCCCAAGGATCATATTAGGCGGAGACAACATGAGTACGAAACGAAATTATTTTTACTTTGCAGCTCTGATTTGTTTCTCAGGATTCTTTGGCTTGGCGCAGGCCTACGATGCACAATCTGTAGCGGTGGCCAAAACGGACAGCAAAGCAGCAACGGCTTCTAAAGCGAAAAAAATTGCAAAGTCGTCCAAAACGTCAAAAACTGCAAAATCTTCCAAAGCGGCCAAGATAGCATCCAAAACCAAACCCGTTACGATTGCCAATGCTCCTGTGGCCGCCCAGTCGGTAAATCCGTACCTGGCTAACCAACCAGTCAATCCGTTCTTCGCCAGCCAGGCTTCAAACCCCTATTTGGCTTACCGGTATGAAAAACCGTATCAGCTGGCCCAAGCTTCAGCTTCGTCTGCCACCGCGCGTGCGGCAACGCCCTCTGTCGTACCGCAGCGCCCAGCCATATCCAAGATTTCCTTTGCGCCGATGCCGGTAACCATCTATCTGAATCCGAACCAGAAACCGACCATGGCCGTCAGCACACCCTGCTCGGCGATGGAAAAAGTTACCGGTAACAACCCGATGTTCAAGGCTTTCGAACAAATGGCGTTTGGAATGATCGGCAACGTGAACGAAGCCGGCTTCATGCCGATGATCATCGAGCCTGTTTGCACCTGACAGAGTTTCAATGACCCCGGACAACCGGGATAGACAGCGGTTTCTATAATTGGTTTGTGTGGCCGAAGAACGGCCACAGAAAATAATTCCGGATGCTTTCTGTCGCGCGCTGCTTTTTCGCCTCTCTTCTCGTATTCCTGAGTCTTGCTACTTCGGCGGGCGATATTCCTCCGCTTTCGCGACTGGTGATTGACGAGGAAATTCAATACACCATCCAGCCAGACGACATTCTGCTTTCCATCGGCGCCCGTTTTGGCATTGACTACAAGCTTGTTGCCCGGCAAAACAACATTCGTAATCCCGACCGTATTTATGCAGGCCGAACCTTGCATATCCGCAATACCCATATCGTGCCGGAGGGGATGGAAGACGGCATTCTCATCAACATCCCGCAGCGCATGCTGTTTTACTTCGAGCCCGGTTATTTGATGGCCGTCTATCCAGTGGGTCTTGGCAAGCCCAGCTGGCCAACACCCACAGGCAACTTCAAGGTCTACATGAAAGAGGAGAACAAGGCCTGGAAAGTGCCCAAGTCTATCCAGGAAGAAATGCGACGTGAAGCCAGGGTTGTTCAGGAAGAAGTGCCGCCCGGTCCGGACAATCCCCTGGGCAAGCACTGGCTGGGCCTGACTTTGTGGGGTTACGGTATTCACGGTACCATTGCGCCTTCCAGTGTCTACGATTTTCGCAGCCATGGCTGCATCCGCCTGCATCCGGACGATGTGGCTGCTCTTTATGCCATGGTGGAAAGGGGTGTCATTGGCCGCATTATCTACCAGCCGGTTCTGCTGGCAGTGGACGAATCTGGCCGCATCATGCTTGAAGTACACCTCGATATTTACGAAAAGGACATCGACTACGCGCAAACCGTGCGCGAGATTGCCAAGGCCTACGGCTTAATTCATGACATCGACTGGCCGTTGGTAGAAGAAATGATTGCCCTGCAGGAAGGGCAGGCCCGCGAAGTCGGGCATACAAGGATTTATTAGGTCAAGAATGAAGCATTCAATCAACCGGCGCGATTTTTTGAAACTCGGACTGTTTGCAGCGGCCTTGCCATCATCTGTGTCAGCCAGTTTGGGGCGGCCTGACAT
>JAHENE010000138.1 GCA_024643305.1 Thiobacillaceae bacterium
ACGGGTTGACCTGCAAATGCGTCAGATCATTGAGGGCTCGCCACAGGTAACCGAGCACCTGATGCGTGATGCCCTTTTCTTCATCGCCAGAAGCAAAACTCTTGGCGACGACTCACAGGCTGTGCGATCCGCTTTCGGGCTGGACAAATACCTTCCCAAGCAGCAAATGGATGCGGAGCAACTGGCCAGAATTCGCCCGGTACTCAAATCCCTCAAGGAAACGCTTTCTGAAGCGCGAAATCATTGGCATTCCTTTTCAGAAGGCAAGAAGGATGCCCTGTCGCCATTCCAGGACACCACAGGACGCCTTGCCACCCAGGCTGGCGCACTCAACACCCCTTCACTGGTGGAGTTGATTAAAGGGCTAGCCGAAACAGCAAAAGCCATGGGCAGCCTGACGGGTGAGCCGCTAGCAGGTGCCCAGCTCGAAATTGCCACCACATTGCTGTTCCTGCAAAACTCGGTAGACAGTGAAGACATCCTGGAAGCCGACTTCCATACCCGCGCCGAAAGCCAATTGCGACGCCTGGCCGCCGCACGTGCCGGCAAGGCTGAAGGAAGCGCAAACGACCTGATGGACGAGGGCTCCCTCAAGGCAGCAGAACACGCACTGCTTGCTCAGCTTGGCCAGGAAATCGCCACCAGTTTGCGGCAGATGGAAGAAAGCCTTGACGCATTTTTCCGCGACGAGGACGCACGCGATGGCCTTTCTTCGCTTGACATGCTCTCCGCCCAGGTACAGGGCGCAATGGCCATACTCGAACAAACCGACGCCGCACAATTGCTACAAAGCGCAATGGATGCCGTTCGCCCCTTTATCATTTCCGGCACTCCGTCGGACGATGAAAAAAACAAAATCGCGGACGCCTTGTCCAGCCTGGGCCTGTTTATCGAATCACA
Source organism: Thiobacillaceae bacterium (assembly GCA_024643305.1). Taxonomy (GTDB): domain Bacteria; phylum Pseudomonadota; class Gammaproteobacteria; order Burkholderiales; family Thiobacillaceae; genus UBA6918. The sequence goes on from JAHENE010000138.1 coordinate 901, forward strand.
CTGCGCAGGCCGTCCTGATGCCGCAAGAATTCTGAAACATCCCCAAATTGCCTTCGGGTTGGCTAAGCCCGGCCCTGAAGATGAGGGAACCACCGATTTTTTCTCCTCTGAGGCGGATGCCTCCAGCCCCCCACCACCCGCATCGAGCCCGGTAGAACCCAAAACGCCCGCAGCGACAAAAATCACACCGACAGACGACACGGCACTGGAGTTCGAGTCCCTGACGTTCAGTCTTGAAGACACTCCTGCACAGGTACCAGCCGAGTCGGAAGCCGCGTCCGAAGCTGCGGATGAGCAGTTCCTGGATTTTCAGCCGCTTGCATTCAGCATGGATGAACCACAAGCTGAAATATCCGCTCCGCAGGAAGCAGACGTTGAGACATCACCCGACCTGCAATCATTGGAATTTGAAGCAGCCGAGGCCAGTGATTCCGACGAAGAAATCGATGAATCCCTGCTTGGCCTGGAGTCCTATGCGGAATACCAGGACCGCACCTCCAGTGAAGAAACCGTCGCCGACACTGAAGTTGCTGAAACCGGTGCAGGAATGTCTGAACCCGCCCCGCAATCGGTCAGCGCTCCCCAAACCACGCAAGCTGAAATAGACAGCGAACTGCTGGATATTTTTCTGGAAGAAGCCGACGATGTACTGAATAACATTACTGTTTCAGCGAACGCCTGCGAAGCCAACGCCGATGATAAGGAAAACCTCACCACCATTCGGCGAGCATTCCATACCCTGAAAGGCAGTAGCCGCATGGTCGGCCTGACCAACTTTGGCGAATTTGGCTGGGGCATGGAACAAATGATGAACGCCTGGCTGGCAGCGGAAAAACCCGCCACCGCCCCCCTGCTGGACATAGTGCGCCGCTCGCACGACCTGTTCGCCCAATGGGTTGCAGCGCTGCGCAACGACTCTACTGCGTTCCTGGATGCCAGCAAACTTCTTGCAGATGCCGGGCGCCTTGGCCATGAGCAGCAAGAACCAGAAGAAGCTGATTCGGAGACTTCGACGGAAGCAGTTGCAGAACCCGAATTGGGGGAAACGACTCAGGCCGAAGAGCTCGATATCTCGATTCAGGAAGAGCCCACAGCTGAAGAGCCCACCGCTGAAGAGCCCGCTCCCCCTGAGGAGGACGAAATCCAGATCGGTTTCGTTCGGTTGTCATCAGCGCTCTACGAAGTTTTCAAGACCGAATCCGGTCATTGGGCAGAAGTGCTCGACGAGGAAATCGAGCACCTGTCCAGCACTTCAGAACCCATTGTCAGCGATATGGCGATGAGGGGCGTACACACCCTGGCCGGCATTTCCGGAACGACTGGATTTCCGCAACTGGCCAATCTGGCGCATGCTGTAGAAGGCTATTTCAGGCGCCTCGAAGGCAGGCCTGTTCCCCGCCAGGCGCGCAGCAGCTTGCTGGATGCACTTGCCCGCATCAACAGCATGATCGAGAACCTTCATTCTCTTGTTGTGCCCTTGCAGGCAGCCCCTTTGATTTACACGTTAAGCCAGCTGCCTGTTGAAACTCCGGAACAAGCTTCCGCCGAACAAACGACAGAATCTGATTTCTCGTTCACAGGCGAAGCAACAGATGCACTTGAAGGACTGGAAACCAGTCCTCCGGATACGGAACCTGTTGACGAAGCCCCGGCAGAGGAAGTTGAATCATCCATCATTGAAATGGAAGCCGAGCCGGAGATCATCGAGGTGCTGGATATCGGTGCTCCAGACATGATTGCCGAGATCGAACCCGCGGAAGAAACGGTTGCCGAAGTGGCGCCGGCGCCTGTTGTGGAAACCGCCACAGAAGAAATCGAACTGCATAATATCGTCCGGCAAATTCCAGCCCAGGAAGCACCGGTATTTGAAGAACGCACCGTTCAGGACGAAATTGACCCGGTTCTGTTGCCGATTTTCCTTGAAGAAACCGAAACACTGGTCCCAGAAGCATCACAGGCCCTGCGCAGCTGGATGGCTGCGCCGGATGACAGCGATCCGCCCTCCGCGCTTCGCCGCGTACTGCATACACTGAAGGGTTCCGCGCGCATGGCAGGCGCCATGCGACTGGGTGAGCTAACCCACATCATGGAATCGCGGGTCATCTCGGTTCTTGAAGGACAGATGTCTGTCGACGCTTCAATTTTCGAGCAACTGGAAGAAGAGTTCGATCATCTGGCAATCTCGGTCGACCATTTGAAATACGGGACCCCCGAACCGACCGTTACCCATGTCGAAACCGAAGTCGGCGATGCCGACGTCCTGGTGCCGCCGATTGCGGATGAAATCGGAACCCCAGAAGCAGTCGCCGGGCTCGATTTGCTTGAGGCCGGCAAGAGTGACGAAGCTGTTGCAACACCAGAGGCAAGACCTGCTGTAGCCGCACAACCCGCAAGGCAACCGGCAGCTGCCGAAACCCAGCAGCGCGAGAACGCCACCCTTCGTGTCCGTTCCGACTGGGTGGACCGCATGGTCAACCAGGCAGGTGAAGTGGCCATTGCCCGCTCACGTATCGAAAGCGAAATGTACGCCCTCAAGCGTCAAAACACCGAACTTTCGGAAGCGTTGCGCCGCCTCCGCGATCACCTGCGTGAAGTGGAAATCCAGGCCGAATCACAGATGCAGGCCACATTCCAAAGCCAGAGCGGCACTGAACAGTTCGACCCTCTGGAGTTCGACCGCTTTACCCGTTTCCAGGAAGTTACGCGTTTCCTGGCAGAAAGCGTGCACGACATCTTTACCGTGCAACAAACCATAGCCTCCCAATTGGGGGAGGCCGATGCCGCGCTCATCCAGCAATCGCGCATGAACCGTGAACTACAGCAGAACCTGCTGAGAGTGCGCATGGTGCCCTTGTATAGCGTGTCCGAGCGTCTGTATCGCGTAGTGCGCCAGGCAGCGCGCGACTTGAACAAGCGTGCACAACTGGACATCCAGGGCGGCGACATTGAAGTCGATCGTGGCGTGCTGGAAAAAATCGTGGCCCCGATCGAACACCTGCTGCGCAACTCCATCGCCCACGGCCTCGAAACTACGGAGGGACGGGCGGCGGCGAACAAGCCAGAGTTTGGGGAAATAAAGCTGATTGCCAAGCACGAAGGCAACGAAATGGTTCTGGTTGTAAAGGACGATGGCGCCGGCCTGAACCTGGAGCGCATCCTGCAGAAATCACTTGAACGGGGACTGTTGAGCCCTGGAGTCGAGCCTAGCGAAGCCCAGATCGCACAAATGATTTTCGTGCCCGGATTCTCCACTGCAGACGCGGTCACTCAAGTAGCCGGCCGCGGCGTGGGCATGGATGTGGTGAAAAACGAAATCGCCGGACTGGGTGGTCGCGTGGAAGTAACCACCGAAGCAGGCCAGGGCGTAACCTTCGTCATTTACTTGCCCCTCACGCTGGCCCTGACACAAGCCGTTTCCATCGTGGCAAACAAACAGGAACATGCCTTGCCAGCCACCCTGGTGGAACAGGTACAGGAGCTCAAGCCTGAACAGCTGTCTGGCGCCCTTCAGGCACGCGCCATCGAATGGCGCGGCACCAACTACCCGCTGTTTTATCTGCCCCACCTGCTGGGCCAAACTGACGCCCTGCACGAAGTTCATCGCTACAACCCAGTGGTGCTCATGAAGAGCGGTACCTCTCATGCCGCCATCCTGGTTGACGCAATCGAGGGCACCCAGGAAGTCGTGGTCAAAAATATCGGTCCTCAGTTGTCACGGGTAACCGGGATTGCCGGCGCCACGGTTCGCGGTGACGGCAAGGTGATTCTGATCCTGAACCCGGTTCCCCTCGGCATGCGCGCACTTGAAGCGCCTACCGACATTGGTCAACCCGTTCAGCCAACCGTCATTGCAGAAGAGGAAATCGATCAGACACCGCTGGTCCTGGTGGTAGATGACTCGCTCACCGTACGCAAGATCACCAGCCGCTTGCTGTTGCGCGAAGGTTACCGAGTTGATGTCGCTAAAGACGGTGTGGAAGCACTCGAAAAAATGCACGACCTCGTCCCCGACGTTGTGCTGCTGGACGTGGAGATGCCCCGCATGGACGGTTTCGAACTTGCTCGCGTCATGCGCAATGACGAAAGGCTCAAGAAAGTGCCGATCATCATGATTACGTCGCGGACAGCCGACAAGCATCGCAACCACGCCCTTGAAATCGGCGTCAACGTATACCTGGGCAAGCCCTATCAGGAAGCGGTGCTACTCTCACATATCGCCGAACAGTTGGGTGACAGGGCGCTGATATCACTTTAATCAGCCTCTTCAAAAATAAAAAGGGCGGCAATTCCGCCCTTTTTATTTCCATCAACTCAGCTTGAACTCCATTCCACCATGCCGGTATAAGCAGTCAACAAAACGATCCCGCCGAACACAATGCGGTACCAGGCAAAAATCGTGAAGTCATGCCTTGAAATAAACCGAATCAGCGCACGCACGGCAATCGCCGCACTGATGAAAGATGCAACGAATCCGATTGCCAGCATCGCGACATCATCGCTGCTAAACAGCTTTCTGTATTTATAAAGCTCATACAGAGAAGCCGCGCTCAACGTCGGCACGGCAAGAAAAAAAGAAAACTCTGTTGCCGCCTTGCGCGACAAGCCATACAGCAGCCCACCGATGATGGTGGCGCCTGATCGCGAAGTGCCCGGTATCAGTGCGAAAGCCTGAATGAAGCCCATCACCAGCGCATCTTTCCAGGTCATCTTGTCAACTTCGTCGATATGCTTGCTGTGATGCATTTTCTCCGCCCACAGGATGACGAAACCGCCGATGATGAAGGCCGTCGCCACCGGAATGGGGGAAAACAGCGTGGATTTGATTTGTTGGCCAAACAACAGACCCAGCACAGC
>JAHENE010000004.1:0-20577 GCA_024643305.1 Thiobacillaceae bacterium
CTCGCTTTTGCCGGGTGACATCATCACCATGGACCGGTTGATGGACCAAACCGCCATCACTTATCCGCAAACCACGCTAACCGACATGACGGGCGAAACCATCAAGACCATCATGGAAGACGTCTGCGACAACCTGTTCAACCCCGACCCCTACTACCAGCAGGGCGGCGACATGGTACGCGTAGGCGGCATCCAGTACACAGTAAACCCGAACAAGAAGATCGGTCAGCGTATATCCAATATGACCATCAACGGCAAGCCCCTCTCTGCCACAAAGACATACAAGGTGGCCGGCTGGGCACCGGTGGGTGAAAATGTGACAGGCACGCCAATTTGGGATGTGGTGGCCGAGTACCTGCGCTCAGTCAAGGTGATCAAGCCCGTCAAACTCAACCTGCCCAAAGTGGTGGGTATCAGCAAGGACAATCCTGGCATAGCTTGAGCGTTTCGCTTTCACCAAATAAAAACGGGGCCTAGGCCCCGTTTTTATTTGTCCACACTTTGCTTATTACTGGCTGATAAAATGGTGAAGTTACGCTATCCATATGCCCATTCATGACCAGCAACGAAATACGCAAGCGCTTTCTGGATTTTTTCGCATCCAAAGGCCATACCATTGTTCCTTCCAGCCCCCTGATTCCGGCCAATGATCCTACCCTGCTTTTCACCAACGCCGGCATGGTGCAGTTCAAGGATGTATTCCTGGGTCTGGAATCGCGACCTTACGTGCGCGCCGCCTCCTCACAGCGCTGCGTGCGCGCCGGCGGAAAACACAATGATCTTGAAAATGTCGGCTATACAGCGCGCCACCACACTTTCTTTGAAATGCTGGGCAATTTCAGTTTTGGTGATTACTTCAAGCGCAATGCTATCCAGTACGCCTGGGAATTCCTGACCCAGGATCTGAAGCTGCCCGCAGAAAAACTCTGGGTAACGGTCTATCAGGAAGACAACGAAGCTTTTGATATCTGGGCCAATGAAATCGGTGTACCCAAAGAACGGATTGTGCGAATCGGTGACAACAAAGGTGCCAAGTACGCTTCCGACAATTTCTGGCAAATGGGCGATACCGGCCCCTGTGGACCCTGCACGGAAATCTTCTTCGACCACGGCCCCGGAATCCCAGGCGGACCTCCCGGCAGTCCAGATGAAGACGGCGACCGTTATATCGAGATCTGGAACAACGTGTTCATGCAGTTCAACCGTGATGAGGCCGGGGTACTGCATCCCCTGCCCAAGCCCAGCGTGGACACCGGCATGGGACTGGAGCGGATTTCTGCCGTTATGCAGCATGTCCACTCCAACTACGAAATCGACTTGTTTCAGGCATTGATCAAGGCGGCAGCGCGCGAGACTGGCTGCGCTGACATGGCAAGTCCTTCGTTGAAAGTCATCGCCGACCATATTCGCGCCTGTGCCTTCCTGATTGTGGACGGTGTGATTCCAGGTAATGAGGGGCGCGGCTATGTGTTGCGCCGAATTATTCGACGCGCATTGCGCCATGGCCACAAACTTGGGCAAAACCAGCCCTTCTTCCACAAGCTGGTTTCTGATCTGGCTGGCATCATGGGCGACGCTTACCCGGAGCTTCGAAAAGCGCAGGACCGCGTTACCGAAACGCTGCAGCAGGAGGAAGTACGTTTTGGCGAAACCCTGCAGCACGGCATGGTCCTGCTCGAACAGGCGCTTGCCGATGGTGCCAAGGAGTTGGACGGCGAGACCGCCTTTCGACTTTACGATACTTATGGCTTTCCTCTCGATCTCACTGCGGACGTCTGCCGTGAACGCGGTATCAGCGTGGATGAAACAGGTTTCAACGCAGCCATGGCAAGACAGCGTGATCAGGCGCGCGCAGCCGGAAAATTCAAGGCTGCCGGCACACTGGAATACAGTGGCCAACCCACCAGCTTCCACGGTTACGACAGCCTGAATGTGGACAACGCCACCGTCACCGCAATATATGTGGAAGGCAGCGAGGCCAACCAGATCAATGCAGGCCAGTCCGGCATCATCGTGCTAGATAACACCCCTTTCTATGCCGAATCTGGCGGCCAGATCGGCGATGCCGGCTTGCTTGAGGCGAATGACACACGATTCGAAATCAGCGATACCCAGAAAATCCGCGCAGATGTATTCGGGCACCAAGGCCGGCTTGTTGCAGGCGCACTCAAAGTCGGCGACAAAATTGCTGCTCGCGTCGATGGCCTGCGCCGCGCACGTATCATGCGCAATCACTCCGCCACCCACCTGATGCACAAGGCACTGCGTCAGGTACTGGGCGAGCATGTGCAGCAAAAAGGCTCGCTGGTCGATCCGGACAAGACACGCTTCGATTTCTCTCATACCGGCCCCATGTCAGACAAACAGCTTCGTGCAGTAGAGGCCCTGGTCAATGCGGAGATCCTTCAAAACCAGGCCACCCAGGCCCGCGTGCTGCCGATGGAGGAAGCCCGCAAGCTGGGTGCCATGATGCTGTTCGGCGAGAAATACGGCGATACGGTACGAGTGCTGGACATTGGCACCTCGCGTGAACTCTGCGGCGGCACCCACGTTACACGCACCGGCGATATCGGCCTGTTCAAGATCCTAATCGAAGGTGGTGTTGCGGCGGGCATCCGTCGAGTTGAAGCCATCACCGGCGACAACTCTCTGGCCTACCTGCAAAAACTGGATGCCCAATTGCATCAAGCTGCCGCAGTACTCAAGTCGCAGCCCGCTGAGTTACCCCAGAAAATCGGCCAGATTCAGGACCAAGTAAAATCCCTGGAAAAGGAGCTTGCCCGCCTAAAAGCCAAAATGGCTTCAAGCCAGGGGGGCGACCTGGCGATCCAGGCAGTCACCGTAGGCGACATAAAAGTATTGGCCGCGCAGATTGAGGGGGATGCTCAAGCCCTGCGCGAAACCGCCGATAAATTGAGGGACAAGCTGCAACCCTGTGCACTGGTGCTGGGAACAACCCTTGAAGGCAGAGTCAACCTTGTAGCCATGGTCAGCCCCGGTCTCACCAGTCGAGTCAAGGCTGGAGAACTGGTTAATTTCGTGGCCGGGCAAGTTGGCGGCAAGGGGGGCGGACGGCCCGACATGGCTCAGGCAGGCGGCACAGAACCTGATAAACTTGCCGCTGCGCTCGCCTCGGTCAAAGACTGGGTAGCGTCCAGAGTGGGTTGAACAACCCGTTGACTAATCGATCAGGATATTTTTTATTGTTTCCAGCCAATGGCCATATTGAAGCAGACATTCTCTGAACGATTCGCCCGCATGATGCGGCTGGGCAATTCCGACGACCCGCTTTCAAGTCTGCAGGCTGTTACGCGCTGGGCCGACAACCTTCCCATCGGCGATGCGCTTAAAGCCCAGAATGAAGTCCTGACTGAGGTCAAGCGTTTCAACGAAGAGGATGCTCCTCTCTCCAAGGAGCGTTTGCTCATCCTGATGTTTCTGGACGAAAAGTCACAGGAAACCCAGCCCACGCTCGCACGCCAGTACCTGCGTAACCCGCGCATGTCGCGGACGGTGGAAAGCCAGTTGTGGCACAGCATCTATCACTTGAACTGGGAAGTTCTCCGCGGCTACCATAATTTCATTATTGAATATGCCCGCAACCCCGCCAAGTCGCGGCTAAAGGCGATGATGCCCATCGTTATCCTGCGTGCTCTTCGCGGATTCCGCCAGATTATCAAGTGGCGCACCATTCGCTATCTGCACCCAGGCACAAGAACATGGTCAAGGCTGCACCAGCTATACCAGATTGCGGAAACCCAGGGTCTTCACCAGACCAAGCTGCTTGCCTATCCAAATGATACGCATGAAAGCACCTGCGAATCGGAGTATGTGCATACCCTGATGCTGGACCAGGCCAACTCTGGTGCCCTGTATCCGCGTCAAATCGATCTGATCGACACATGGATTTCCGGATGGCGCGACAAACTTCGCCTTGATAAAAAACTGGATACCGAAAGCCACATCCTGGCAGTGGATTTAACCAAAGATCAGGGCAGCAAACGTGCTCGCAACGACAGTCCGGAACTGTCGATGAGGTTCTGGTCAACCATAGACTTGCTTGCCCACATAAAGGACATACAGTCCGGGCTCCATGTTGGCACATCGCCGGCCCGCCTCGGACTGACTGAATACGTCCGTGTTTCGGAAAGCCTTGAACTCCTTGACCACCTGGCACGTCAGTGGTCTCCGCTTAGCGCACGCGAGCAACGCCGCGCACCGCGCAAAGCCGTAAAAAAGATCGTGGAAGTGGTGCATAGCCTGACGTCAATCATCACCAATATCAAAGAGTCGAGAAAAAGCACTGATTCCAATCTGTCTGGCGACAACTACACTTTCGACGAAAACACAGACGTAAATATCTATGGTTTCGTTACCAAACGCACAATAGACAGAAATGCATACGGCGCCCAGGCACCCAACGAAAAGCGGCGTGACATTGAACGCTGGGTAATGGAAGACGAAAGCGATTGTGGCTATGGCACGACAATTGAAACAAAGGACAAGGACTGGCTGCGCGTTGGCGCACTCGTTGGACTCAGAGCGGATAAGAACGCCCAATGGTCCCTTGGCATCGTCCGGCGCCTGTCCCGCCTCAGCGAGACCGAAAGTTCCGTTGGAATGGAAATCCTGCCCGGAATACCACTTGACATCTTTTTGTACAACCAGCAATCGTCAGCCTATGTAGTTAGCAACGTAATGGATAACTATAACGGGCGGGCGGCAATGGCTGGCCTGCTGTTCGACGATGAAAATGATCCCACAATCGTCATTGACCCTGTACATTATGTGCGCAGCTCAATACTTGAATATCGCTTCCAGCAGGAAAAAAGAAACATCCAGATACTGGATCCCATTGACCATGGGGAGGGTTGGATCCGAGTAAGGTTTATGCGCCTGGATTAAGCCCGGGGAAAGATAAAAGCCATTTAGCCAAATCCTGTATTTCCTGCTGGCAAATCGTATGCGGCATCGCGTAGGAACGCCAGGCAAGCGCCACCCCCAGTTCACCCAGCATCTCACCGCTACTCTTTCCCATGGCAAACGGGATCACTTCATCCTGCTCGCCGTGCATCATTAATACCGGAACACCTTGAAGTGCCGCAAGCGATGGCGACAAGAACCGGGGGATATAACCAGACATGGAAACAACCCCGATCAGGTTGCGCATCCCCAGTGCCGCTGCCACAAGACTGATAACCGCCCCCTGCGAGAAACCTGCAAGCACAACCGGCAGGTCAGAATTCTTTCGCAGCTCTTCTGCCAGTTCATGGACCTGCAGTGCTGAAGCCCGCATCCCTTCAGCATCTTCACGCCACTGCAAATCCGGGCCGGCAATGTCATACCATGCCCGCATGGCCATGCCCCCGTTGATTGTGACCGGTCTGACGGGCGCATGAGGGAATACGTGGCGAACACCTTTCAAACCAAGCATTTCTGCAGCCGGTTCCAGATCATACCCATCGGCACCCAACCCATGAAGCCACAGCATCAGGATGCGGGGGGTCTCTGTGCTGGGCAATTCAAGGTAATCAAGCATGTGCTGTTCAAGGGATTCAATGCCGGTGAGTTTAGCCCAACCCGTGGCCTAAAACATAGGCGGGTGACCATGCTAGTATCGCCCTATGCCGAAGTCGATTCTTCCGCCGCTCCTGATTCCCCTGTTGAAGCGCATGTCGGATGGCCGTTTTCATTCCGGCCAGGACTTGGCAGCCCATTTCATGGTATCGCGTGCGACCATTTTCAATATCCTGCAAAATGCAGAGCAAATCGGCATTCCGGTACATGCCGTAAGGGGCAAGGGGTATAGGCTGGCCGATTCGCTTTCCTGGCTGGACAAGACTGCACTTGAGTCCATGCTTGATGCGTCTGGACATGCATATCTGCTCAAAACGGTCGAACAAGCGCATTCAACCAACACTGAGCTTGTTGAGGATGCGCTGGCTGGGACGCGCCACCGAACTGTACTTTATGCGGACTATCAACACGCCGGCCGGGGCCGGCGCGGAAGGGTATGGCAAGGCCCACTTGGCGGAGGCCTGACGTTCTCCGTTCTTTGGCGGTTTGACCGGGGCGTGGACCAGCTCTCTGGCTTGAGCATCGCAGTAGGCATGGCGCTGGCTCGAGCGTTGGCAAAAGTATGCCCGCTGCCCGTAAAGCTAAAATGGCCCAACGATGTACTTGCGGGCTATCGCAAACTGGCCGGCATACTTGTTGAAGTGCAAGGGGAGCTGTCGGGTCCATCATTTGCCGTCATTGGTATGGGAATCAATGAAAAACTTTCACAACACCATCGGCAGGAAATCGATCAGGCCGTTGTTGATCTTGCCGAGATGGGTGTGCAAATCACGCGCGCCAATTTATTGTTCGAAATCTTGAATGAGCTTGCACACGCCCTCGAATCATTTGAACGTGAAGGGCTTAAATCAATTTTGGAAGAGTGGCCAAGCTGGCATGCTCATGAAGGGCGTGCCGTGTCACTGCGGATGCCCGATGGAAGCATTCACACCGGCATGCCAAGCGGACTGGACCTGGCCGGTAATTTGTTGCTGACCCTGCCTGGCGGCGAAAAGCGAAAATTCAGCACCGGAGAGGTCAGCCTGAGACCTGTCGCCATAAAATGAGTAACGCCACCTTACTGCTGGACGTCGGCAACAGCCGGATCAAGTGGGCGTTGACCCAGGCCGGCGAATGGCTTGCCGAAGGCGCATCTTCACATGACGCAACCAAAAGCCTCGTGGAAAACTGGGATCGCTTTCCATCGCCCGGGAAAGTGTTCGGTTGCAATGTCGCGGGAATAGCGAGGGTAAATTTCATCGAGCATTATTGGCATGACCGAAATGTTCCGACAGCCTGGATAAACTCAGCCAAAATCTCCCATGGTGTCCATAATCTTTACGACAAGGCAGAACAATTGGGTGCCGACCGCTGGGCAGCATTGATTGGCGCATGGAATAGGGCTAAAGGCCCGTGCCTGGTGGTTTCTGCCGGGACCGCATTGACCGTGGACACCCTGAATCAGGGAGGGGACTTCATCGGCGGGCTTATCCTTCCAGGAAAACGTTTAATGTATGAAAGCCTCACCTTGGGTACGCACGCACTCGGTGATCTATCCGGGGAAGTCACCGACTTTCCACGCAATACTGCCGATGCAATAACGAGCGGGATTGCCCTCGCGCTGGCATCTGCCGTTCAGACCGCATACCGGCGGCTTGCTTCTTCAGAATTTCCTCGCCCAACGTGCATTATTACGGGTGGCGATGCGGAATGGTTGGCCAATCAATTGCAAATTGGCGTTATCATCGCGCCCAGACTTGTGCTGGAGGGATTGGCAATAATGGCGGGTGGAGATGACCAAGCATGAAGTGGGTAGCCGGAATTTTGCTCCTCATCAATCTCGGGGTGGGTGTTTATTTCTTCATGGCGCAGAGCCAGTCAGATTCACAAGCAGTGGCCTACTCGCCAGTCAATGCTGACAAAATCATTCTGAAGAGCTCACGCATCGCAACTGAACAGGCGCCTGTAAAAACATCCGGCAGCGAGGCCCCCGCTTCAAGCGAACCCATCTGTGTCGAATGGCGCGGCTTTGGCGAAGGCGATCTTGAGCGGGGACGGCAGGCAATCAAGGCACTGGCGGCACAACGTGTTCTGTCGGTCGAAGAATTACCAGTCGACAGGATGTACTGGGTAATTTTCCCCCCCCTGCCAAGCGAGGCCGCGGGTCAGGTCAAGCTGAAGGAAATGATCGCACTCAAGATAAAGGAAGCCTTCATCATCCAGGACGGCATTTGGAAGAATGGACTTTCCCTTGGGCTCTTTTCCACTGAAGACGCAGCTCGCCGTTACATTCATGAGTTGGAAAACAAGGGAGTCTCCGGCTTGCGCCTGGAGACCAAGCCGAAGGAAGGGACTGCTTATTACTACATGGTCAAAAGTGAAGATGCCGCCACCCTCCGCGACCTCGACGATGTCCGCCAAACCCTGCCTGCCACAACATTGACCAGGGTGGCATGCAAGAGATAAGCCTGTTGTTTTTGGGGGTCAGGGGCTAAGCAGGTAGTTCATGGCGATGCCAGCAAACACAGCCAGACCAAACCAGTGGTTGTGTAGAAATGCCTTGAAGCAGGCCGTACGTTCACGCCGCCTGATAAGCCAGAGATGGTAGAGCGCAATCCCGCCTGCCACAAACAGGCCAAGATAAAACACCGGCCCAAGCCCCACTCGCAGGCCAACATAAGTCAACAGTGCCAGTGTGGCGGCATAGCACGCGGCAATGGCAGCGATTTCATATTTCCCGAAAGTGATCGCAGAAGTCTTGATCCCGATTTTCAGATCATCCTGCCTGTCCACCATTGCGTACTCGGTATCGTAGGCCACCGACCAGAACAGGTTGGCAAGCAAAAGCAGCCAGGCATCCATCGGCACGCCACCCTGTACTGCTGCATAGGCCATGGGAATGCCAAATCCGAATGCCACGCCCAAGTAAGCCTGCGGAATTGAAAAAAAACGTTTGGTAAAAGGATAGCTCGCCGCGAGGAATAGCGCTGGCACGGACAGTAAAATTACCAGACGGTTGAGCGGCAAGATCATCAGGAATGCCAGAAGCGACAGCCCCGCTGCCAACAGCAGCGCTTCATGCCGGGAAACTTCGCCCGTTGCCAACGGCCGCATCCGCGTACGCTCAACATGCGCGTCAAACTCCCGATCAGCAAAGTCATTGACCGCACAACCTGCAGAACGCATAAGCACAACGCCCGCGGCAAATATCAGCAGAATGTGGACTGATGGCAACCCTTTGGCAGCAAACCAAAGCCCCCACAAGGTAGGCCACAACAAAAGCAGGATGCCGATGGGTTTGTCCAGGCGCAACAGGCGAACGTATCTATGGGTCATGTCTTTTATGCCCAATGCTCAGTATTGCTGGCAGGAATACTTCAGTCACCATGAGGGAATGGCCCTGCAGTGTAAAGAGTGAACGCCTCGCCCACATAGCCTGTGCCGGCATGGAAATGCCAGCTTTTCTTGCCTGTCTCGCAAGGGCATGGCAGGCCGGAACCCGCCTGTATTGCAGTGCGCCTCGTATCACACGCGGATTGCTGAACAAAGCCTCGCCCAGCGGCCGGCTTCCCAGCCGGGTTACCGCTGCCCAGGGCCCGCGCAAGGAATTGGCCGGAACGACGCTATGCGCGAATACAACAGGCCGGCCATCGCAATGGAGCAGCACTTCGCGCACATAAGCCACGTGGCCAGAACGCAAACGCAGGGCAGAGCCTTCGTCCTTATTGGGCCGGATCAATCCAATACGAATTGGCTGGACAGAAAACTGCCTGCAACGCTGCTTGAGCCGGCTGGTCAGGGAACCCTGGTCAGCCAGCCAGGCACGGAGCTTTCGCGGCAAAAAGAAGGGGTGTAAAAGCCAGCCCTGTTTGTCGGCTTCGAGTCTGAAACGCAAGGCGGTTCATCCAAAAAACAAAACCGCATTATCCTGGATTCAGTGCAGGGAGGGGTTTTGAGGGTAAAGAAAAACCTCCTGTCCCAGCGCAGCCTGGACAAGAGGTTAAGCAAAGTACCAGTAATTATTTCTTGCTGTCAGCTAGCAGCTTCTTCACGCCTTCAAAGTCTTTCATGCTGGCTGGCTCAAAGTTGGGAAAGCCGGTGCGCTTTAAATAAGTGTTCAACATATCGGCATCCTTGTGTGCGCTCAACAACGCATCAGTGACCCTGGCCTTGAGGTCCGCCGGCAGATCACTACGGACCGCAAAGGTCAGGTGCGGCGCACCCGACGACTGCAAAACAAGGTTGAGGTTGTTACCCTGCGCACTCCAGGCGTTGTACAGGCTTGAGTTGGCCACACCGACATCAATCATGCCCAGCTTGAGGGCACTGATCACATCCTCGGCATCATTGAAAACAAAGACGCTGGAAAAATACTTGCGCGGATCGATTTTCATTTCACGCAGCTTGGCAAATGCCAGCATGGTCATCAGCGAATTATCGTCTGGCATGCCAATACGCTTGCCCTTCATGTCTTCCGGAAAGGCGATATCCCCATCAGCTGAGCTCATGAACGCGGCAGACAGAAGGCCGGGGATTTTTGCCACTGGCTCATAACCCGCCAGCGCATTCGCTTCCATTGCCATGGAGGGGGGGCCGTACATGAAGGCATAGCGCTTCTGCCTGGCACGGTCCATGTACCGTTCATAGCTCTGTACGGGCTCCACGATCACTTGCTGGCCAAGCTTTTTGGACAGGTAGGCGGCCATGTCGCGGAATTGCAGCGAGATCATACGCGGGCTTGAACTATAGTCCTGAACACCCAGTACCAGCGCATCTGCCGCCATCAAGGGATGCGTAAACAGGCTTAAAAGAAGAAGGATCACCGCCCTGAGGAGGGCATATGGCAAATAACGCATGAAAGTCTCCGCATTTTAAAGTGGTTATGGGCCACCCAGCTAGGCCATGCAACAGATACGGCCATACCTTGCCGTCCCTGAAGGGCGGGGTACAAAAAAACTAGCCTGAAGTAAAATTCAGGCGCGTGCCCAACCAACGGTCCAAATGCGCCCGGACATGGTCCGGATGACGCTCAATCAGCATCGCCCCCAAGTGGGCTGCTCGTTCCAGCAGCTCGCGGTCCCGTTCAGGGTTGGCAAAACGCAGGAGCGGCACCCCGCTTTGCCGCGCCCCCAGCAGCTGACCCGGTCCTCGTAACAGCAGATCCTGGCGGGCAATTTCAAAACCATCTGTTGACTCGTAAATGATCCTGAGGCGGCTGCGCGCGTCTTCCGACAAAGGGTTCTGATACAGCAGGATACACACCGATTCCCGGGCGCCCCTACCCACCCGCCCGCGCAATTGGTGCAATTGCGAGAGGCCGAAACGTTCGGCATGCTCAATCAGCATAAGCGAGGCGTTCGGCACATCGACGCCGACTTCAATAACCGTCGTGGAAACCAGCACTTGTATTTCATTGGCCTGGAAAGCAGTCATCGCCGTCTGTTTTTCTGCCGTTTTCATGCGGCCATGAATCAGGCCGATATTCAATTCAGACAACTGCGCCTGCAACTTGGCATGTGTATCCAGTGCGGTTTGCAAGTCGATTTTCTCCGACTCTTCAATCAGCGGACATACCCAATAGGCCTGCCCGCCCTCGCGGCACACTGCGCGCACCCGTTGCAGAATTTCATCGCGACGGCTGTCAGCCACCAGTTTTGTGGTGACGGGCGTTCTGCCCGGCGGCAATTCGTCAATCGTCGACACGTCGAGATCGGCAAAATAACTCATGGCCAGGGTGCGCGGAATCGGGGTCGCCGACATCATCAACTGATGCGGCTCAACTCCCTTCTGACTAAGCGCCAGCCGTTGTTTGACGCCAAAACGATGCTGTTCATCCACGATGACCAGCCCCAGGTCATGAAAATGCACATTCTTCTGAAACAGCGCATGCGTGCCGACAGAAAGCCTTGCCTCGCCGCTGGCCATGCGTGCCACCGTTTTCTTCTTTTGTGTGGGAGAAAGCGCCGATGCGAGCCAAGCCACCTCCACGCCAAGTGGTTCAAACCAGTCTTTCAGTTTCCGGAAGTGCTGCTCCGCCAGGATTTCAGTGGGCGCCATGATGGCTGCCTGCATGCCATTTTCAATGCACTGCAGACAGGCAAACGCAGCCACCACGGTTTTCCCGCTCCCGACATCACCTTGCAGCAGGCGTCGCATGGGTCGAGTTTTGGCCAAGTCGCGACCGATTTCCTGCCAGGCTCTCTCCTGGGCTTTGGTCAAGGTAAAGTGCAGAGATGCACGCAAGACCTGAATGAGGCTGCCATTCTGCCTGAGAGGTCGTGACTGTTTTTTTGCGCGCGCCTGCCGTGCCAGGTGCAGGGAGAACTGCTGCGCCAGCAACTCATCAAACGCCAGCCGCAGGAAAGCCGGCGCCTCTTGCGTCCCCATCTGTACCAACGGCATGTCCGGGACCGGATGATGCAGCAGGCGAACGGCTTCCGCATAGGATGGAAAGTCGAGACCTGCATAAGCCACTTCTGGCAGCGTTTCTTCGAGTTCCAGATTGGCCAGCGCCTTGTCGATCAGCTTGCGCAGGCTGAGTTGTCCAAGCCCAGCCGTGGTTGGATAAACCGGGGTCAGCCGATCCGGCAAGGGCGTGTCGGGCTGAGTTGCCTGGCAGCGCGGATGTACCATTTCCATGCCGAAAAAGCCGCCGCGCGATTCGCCGGAAATCCGGAACAGGCGACCGGGCTGCAAAGCCTGCACCTGGCTGGGGTAGAAATTGAGAAAGCGGATGATCAACTCGCCGCTGTCATCGGCGACTGTGGCGACAAGCTGACGACGGGGACGGTAGAGAATTTCCGCAACCACCACCTTTGCCTGAACAACCGCCGCCACGCCGGGTTTCAGGTCGCGTATGGCAGTCAGATGGGTTTCATCTTCCCAGCGCAACGGAAGATGCAGCGCCAAATCCTCGTCGGAATATAGTCCAAGTTTCTCAAGCCTGTCTTTTACGGCTGCCGAAACGGGGAAGGAGAAACTCACCGCGCCAGTGCAAGCACGCCATCAGCCTCGACCAGTGCACCGCGCGGCAGGCTGGCCACGCCGACTGCGGCGCGAGCAGGATAGGGCTGCTGGAAATACTGGCTCATGATTTCATTGACCTTGGCAAAATTTCCCAGATCTGTGAGGAAGATGTTGAGCTTGACGATATCCGCGAGTGAGCCACCCGACGCTTCGCAAACAGCCGAGAGATTCTTGAACACTTGATGAACCTGCGCCTCAATGCCCTCCACCAGTTGCATGGCGGCAGGATCCAGACCAATCTGGCCGGAAAGATAAACCGTCTGGTCAACCTTGACCGCCTGCGAATAGGTGCCGATGGCAGCGGGTGCATTTGGCGTAGAAATAATTGTTTTCATCATGAACTTTCGAAATAATCCGGAAAATTATTGGCTTGCCGCACGCCCGTCTTTCTTGCCCCTCATGCGAAAAATTCTGACCACCTCGGGCAATTGGCGTAACGCGCGCATGATGCGAGCCAAGTGCATGCGGTCTTCCACTTTCAACGTGAAATAAAGGATGGTGTAAGGGCTACCATCCTCCTCCTCCATGGCAACATTGCCAATGTTGATTCCCTCTCCGGAGATGGCCGTGGCAACACGCGCCAGTACACCACGCTGATTGGCGACCACCATTTTTACCGCCACATCGAACAGGCTCCCCGGTGTCGCTTGCCACTCCACATCCAGCCATTTTTCAGGATCGGTCCGGAAATTGTGAATGGCTGGGCAGTCGTGTGTATGGATGATGAGCCCACGATCCTTGTGGATGAAGCCCAGAATCGGGTCGCCGGGGATGGGGTGGCAACAAGACGCCATTTTTACCGGCAAGCCTTCGGTGCCTCGGATGGTGACGGTCATTGGGTGTGCCGGTGTGCCAGTCTCATCACCCATAAGACGCAACAACTGGTGGGCCACGACCATGGCAGGCTTGCGGCCCAGTCCGATTTCCGCATAAAGCTCATCAATGGCCTTGCTGCTGGTTTCACGCACCAGCTTCTGCAACACGCCAGGAGACGGGTAAGGCGCTTCAGGATTCAGGGCCTTGATGGCATTTTCCAAAAGGCTCTGCCCCAGCTGGGCAGACTCTTCCGCCTTTGCAGTCCTCAGGAACTGACGTATATGCGAGCGCGCCTTGCCGGTCACGGCAAAATTCAGCCATGCCGCATTGGGAACTGCATTGGCCGCAGTAATGATTTCAACATGATCCCCATTGCGAAGCTCGGTGCGCAAGGGCATCAGTTCATGGTTGATTTTGACCGCCACACAATGATGCCCCACATCGGTATGCACGGCATAGGCGAAATCGACAGCGGTTGCCCCACGCGGCAAGGCCATGATCTTGCCCTTGGGAGTAAACACATAGACATCGTCGGGGAAAAGATCGACCTTTATGTGCTCCAGAAATTCCGGTGAGTCCTTGTTGTCTGCCTGGATGTCGAGCAGGGATTGCAGCCAGCGATGCGTACGCTGCTGCACGTCAGACAAGGTCGTATCCGAGCTTTTGTACATCCAGTGCGAGGCTACGCCGCTTTCGGCAAAGCGATGCATGTCCTGGGTGCGAATCTGTATTTCAAGCGGCGTACCCTGCGGGCCAAACAAAATGGAGTGCAGCGACTGGTAACCGTTGGCCTTGGGAATGGCAATGTAATCCTTGAACTTGCCCGGAATCGGCTTGTATAGTGCATGCAACGCACCCAGAGCCAGATAGCAGGCAGGCACATCCTTCACCACAACGCGAAAACCATAAATATCGAACACCTCGGAAAAGGCCAGATTCTTTTCCTGCATTTTCTTGTAAATGCTATATAGGTGTTTCTCGCGCCCCGTTACCGAAGCATCCACCCCGGCCTGTGCAAGTTTTTCCTGGATGGTGTCGCGAATCTTTCCCACCAGTTCGCGACGGTTGCCACGTGCAGCCTTAACAGCTTTCATCACCACCCGGTGACGGGTGGGATACAGATAGCGGAACCCAAGGTCGTCGAGTTCCTGGTAAACAGCGTGCAACCCAAGCCGGTTGGCAATGGGTGCGTATATTTCCAGAGTCTCTGCAGCGATGCGTTTGCGCTTTTCGGGAGACAAATCCCCCAGGGTTCGCATATTGTGCAGGCGGTCTGCCATTTTGATCAGGATTACCCGAACATCACGCGCCATTGCCAGCAGCATTTTGCGGAAATTTTCTGCTTGCGCATGCTCCTCGCTGGCAAAGGACAGTTTGTCCAGCTTGGACACCCCCTCTACCAAATGCGCTACAGCCTTGCCAAAGCGGGTCTGGATATCCTCGATAGTGGCAGAGGTGTCTTCCACTACGTCGTGCAAGAGCGCGGCTGCCAGAGTCTGCGCATCAAGACGCCAACTGGCCAGAATGTCTGCTACGGCAAGCGGATGGGAAATATAAGGCTCACCACTTTTACGGAACTGCCCGGAATGGGCGTCGCGGCTGACATAAAAGGCATCCCGCACCAGCTCAATATCAGGCGGTGTCAGGTAAGCAAGTTGCGGAGCAAGTGCAGAAAAATCAGCCGAAGCTGGGATCTCGGCTGAAGGGTGAAGCGGATCGAGCGGCAGGGGGTTAGGCCTTGCCTCGGTTGAGGATTTCAAGCCCCACCTTGCCAGATGCAATTTCGCGCAGCGCAGTAACAACCGGTTTGTCGCGGCTTTCCACAAGAGACTGCGAGCCTTGGGCAATTTGCCGCGCCCGATAGGTCGCTGCCAGCGTCAACTCGAAACGGTTACTGATTCTTGCCATGCAGTCATCAACAGTTATGCGTGCCATATTCAACTCCCTGATTTACCTTCGGTTGAAACGTTCAAACAGCGGCGCCAGCTTCAGCGCCTGTCGCGTCGTAAGCAGACGCGAAGCCCTGACAACTGCGATGAAATCCGACAGGGCTTGATCAAAATCATCATTGACAATTATATATTCGAACTCGGAAGCATGGCTGATATCCTCCTGCGCAGCCGCAACCCGCTTACCGATGACCTCCACGCTATCCTGGGCACGGACAGACAAGCGTTCGCGCAGGGCTTCGATCGAGGGCGGCAGGATAAAGATGCTTACCGCGTCAGGAAAGAACTTCCTGACCTGTGCCGCCCCCTGCCAGTCAATTTCCAGCAGGATGTCATGGCCTGCGGCAATTTCACTCGCAATCCAGGCCTGCGAAGTACCATAATAATTACCATAGACCTCGGCACTCTCCAGAAACTCGCCGCGGGAAGCCATCGCAAGGAAATCGTCCTTGCTGGTGAAATGGTAGTCCTGACCATTCACCTCGGCCGGTCTTGGCGCCCGCGTCGTATAGGATACTGACAGCCGGATTGCGGAATCGTTCTTCAGCAAGGCCTTGACCAGACTGGTTTTACCCGCGCCAGACGGCGCGGCAACAACAAAAAGTACGCCCCGATTCATGGTTTACTCAATATTCTGTATCTGTTCGCGCATCTGTTCGATCAACACCTTCAACTCCACTGAAATCCTTGTGGTATCAGCGGACACCGACTTGGAGCCCAGCGTATTGGCCTCACGGTTCATTTCCTGCATAAGAAAATCCAGCCGTTTGCCGGCCGCCCCGCCCTTTTCCAGGGTGCGCCGCACTTCCTTGATATGGCCGGCAAAACGGGAAAGCTCTTCGTCAACATCAATTTTTTGGGCAAACAGGGCAAACTCCTGTGCCAGGCGTTGAGTGTCCGCCTCGGCAAGCGCTTCCCTCAGCCGGTTTGCCAGTTTTTCGCGATAGGCCAACAAGATGCCGGGCAAGAGGTTGGCGGCTTCTGCAATCAGGGCTTCAGCCTGATTTAGCCGCTCAATAATATGTTGCTTGAGTTTATCGCCCTCACGACGGCGGCTGGCGATAAGGTCATTTAACGCTGCCTCCAGGGCTGCCAGCAATTCTGGGGTTCCATCGACCTGCCCCCCTTCCGACGAACCAAGCACCCCATTCCACTGAATGATATCCGCAACTGAAAGCGGCTTGGCTTCCGGAAAGCGCTTACGGACACCAATCTGCCAATTCTCCAGGGACTCAAGAACTGCCTCATTCAGGCCGATATTCAATGCAGCTTCGGGCAAGGGCGTTCGGCTGATTCGGCATTCGACCTTGCCGCGAGATAACCGCTGTACAATAGCTTCTCGAATGACCGGTTCATGGGCACGCAGTTCGTCAGGCAGACGAAAACTGATTTCCAGGTAACGCTGGTTGACGGAACGCAGGTCGATCGCCACCAACACATTGCCGACTGTGGCAGTGTGTGTGGCATAGCCAGTCATGCTGGAAATCATTGGTAGTATTCCGGAGTTCTGCAGGATTTAGGTTAACTAAAGAGGTTGCGCCGCAACTGGATAATAGCAGCTTTCACTAATTTGATTTTATGGCGTCCCAACCAAATCAGCCCCTGCCCAACGGCTACCGGCTAAACGAATACACCATCGTCCGCAAAATCGGCGGTGGCGGATTCAGCATGGTTTACCTGGCAACGGACGAGCAAAACAACCTGTTCGCCGTCAAGGAATATCTGCCCGGCGCACTGGTATTGAGAACCACCGGTTCTATTGTGGTTGAAGCCAGTTCTGACGAAAACCGCAACATCTTCCGCCATGGCATGAAATGCTTTTTTGAGGAAGGCCGTACCCTAGCAAAAATCAACCATAGCAATGTCGTGCGCGTGACCAATTTTTTCCGCGCCAACGAAACCGTGTACATGGTTATGGAATATGAACGCGGCAGAACACTGCAACAATACATACAGACCCATCGGGGTAATATCAGCGAAGGTTTCATCCGCCGCGTGTTCGCCCAGATGCTGACCGGACTGCGCGAGGTGCATATTCACAAGCTGCTGCATCTGGACATCAAGCCCTCCAACATATACATCCGACAGGATGGCAGTTCCGTCCTGATTGATTTCGGTGCTGCAAGACAGACCCTCAACCAGGAGGAATCCCGCCTCCAGCCCATGTACACTCCTGGATTCGCGGCGCCGGAACAATATCATAATCGCGAGCGTCTTGGCCCTTGGACCGACATATACAGCACAGGCTCCAGTATTTATGCTTGCCTGGCAGGCTTGCCTCCACAAGCTGCCGACGCCCGCCTTCTAAACGACAAGCTGACACCCGCGGCAAAAGCCTGGGCCGGTGAATATTCGGATCAACTGCTGGAAACCATAGACTGGTGCATGCAGCTTAATTACATGGAACGTCCGCAAAGTGTATTTGCCTTGCAAAAAAGACTCGTTGATGACACATCTTTGCGCATAAGCAAGGCCTCACTACTCAAATCCATCAAACGCTCCTTGAACAAGGAAATTTTCTGAGCGTCAAAATATGAAATTCACTATCTATCAGGCATCCCGGCAAGGCGGACGTAAAAACAACCAGGACAGAGTTGCCTACTCCTACAGCCGCGATTCGCTGCTCATGGTGGTAGCTGACGGCATGGGCGGACACATGCACGGGGAAATCGCCGCACATATTTGCGTGCAAACCTTGACGGACCATTTCCAGCGCGTGGCCAATCCTCGCGTATCCGACCCGTCAAAATTCCTGTCAGAAGCTGTCCAGCGCGCGCATTTCGCCATCAACGATTACGCCGTGGAACATGATCTGCTGGAAATACCGCATACCACCTGCGTTGCCTGCGTCGTGCAAAACAACACCGCGTATTGGGCGCATGTCGGCGATTCAAGGTTGTATTTCTTCAGCGACGGAAAACTGATTTCCCGCACCCTTGACCATACCGCTGTGGCCCGCATGGTCAAGGATGGCCTGATCACCGAAGAGGAAAGCGCACACCACCCCAACCGCAACAGGGTCACCAACTGCTTGGGCGGCTATGTCACGCCCGAAGTCGAGTGTTCTCCGCCCATGCCCGTCAATGAGGGAGACAGCATCCTCATTTGTACCGATGGCATCTGGGGTTCGGTCAGCATTCCTGAAATCGCCGCCATTCTGTATTCATACTCACTGGAGGACGGTGTTCGCCACCTGATGGACCATGCCGAATTCCGCGGCGGCGAGAAAGGTGACAATCTTTCGCTTGTGGCCATGAACTGGGGGGAATCACGCAAGGCAAGCGGAGAAACAATCTCCACCTTGTCGCTCCCCGAATATGCCTTTACAACGGAAATCAAGAAACCGGAGCCGAGCCGGGCGGCAGCGATTTCGGATGACGAAATCGAACGTGCTATCGCCGAGATCCAGGACGCCATCAAGAAAATCAGCGGCGTAGAGTAGCCATGATCCGTTAAAATCTCCTCTTTAGAAGAGGAGCAAGTAAGTGAGCCACCGACCCAGCGGGCGCAGCCCTGACGCCCTGCGCGCCATCCGCATCACCCGTTCCTACACCCGCCATGCAGAGGGCGCCGTACTCATCGAGTGCGGTGACACCAAGGTCATCTGCACTGCCAGCGCATTGGAAAAGGTTCCGCCGCACAAGAAAGGCAGCGGCGAAGGCTGGGTTACGGCTGAGTATGGCATGCTGCCCCGTTCCACTGGAACCCGCACCGACCGCGAAGCCGCGCGCGGCAAACAGTCTGGACGCACTCAGGAAATCCAGCGCCTGATCGGCCGTTCACTGCGCGCCGTTGTAGATCTGAAAAAACTGGGTGAACGCACCATCCATATCGATTGCGACGTGATACAGGCTGACGGTGGCACGCGCACTGCCAGCATCACGGGAGCCTTCGTAGCGCTAGCTGACGCGGTTAACTGGCTTCTGGGCCAGGAAAAAATATCCGAATCCCCATTGCTCGATCACGTTGCAGCCATTTCTGTCGGTATTTTTGAGGGTGTGCCAGTACTCGACCTTGATTATGCCGAGGATTCAAACTGCGATACCGACATGAACGTGGTCATGACTGGAAATGGCGGACTCATTGAAGTGCAGGGAACTGCCGAAGGGGCAAGTTTCTCGCGCAATGAATTGAATGCTCTGCTGGATCTGGCAGAATCCGGCATCCGGCAACTGGTCACAGCGCAAAAAACCACATTGACCGAAAAATGAAAAAAATCGTCATCGCCTCCGGCAACCCCGGCAAACTCAGGGAAATCCGCCGCATTCTGGAACCGCTGGATTTCAACGTGGTGCCGCAATCGGATTTCGGCGTGCCCGAGTGCCCCGAGCCGCATGTTACCTTCATCGAGAACTGCCTGGCCAAGGCACGCCATGCATCGCTGCATACCGGGCTGCCTGCGCTGGCAGATGATTCCGGGATCTGTGTTGATGCACTCAACGGTGCGCCTGGGGTCTATTCTGCACGCTATGCCGGGGAGCCCAAGTCCGATCAGCGCAACAATGAAAAGCTAATCGAGGCGCTGAAAAACGAAGCCAACCGCAGGGCGCATTACTACTGCGTCATCGTGCTGGTTAGTCACCCGGATGATCCGCAACCCTTGATTGCCGAGGGCAGTTGGCATGGCGAGATCATCGATACGCCGCGCGGCGAAAACGGCTTCGGTTACGACCCCTATTTCTACCTGCCGGAATTTAGCAAAACCGGTGCAGAACTCGACCCTGATCACAAGAATGCCATCAGCCACCGCGGGCAGGCGCTAGATTTGCTGGTGGGCAAGTTGCGCTCGACTTGAAGCCGTGATCAATTGGCTGCTGGCAAATGCCGTACTTCTGCTGCACCTGGCTTTCATCCTCTTTGTCGTCGCTGGCGGCGCGCTGGTCGTCTGGAAACCGAGGCTCGTCTGGCTGCATATCCCGGCGGTCATCTGGGGGGCGCTGATCGAACTTCTGGGATGGTTCTGCCCGCTGACCCCGCTAGAAAACCATTTCCTCAAACTCTCGGGCGAAAGCGGTTATGAAGGCGGGTTTATTGAACATTATCTGCTGCCGCTGATCTATCCGGAAACGCTGACGCCAGCAACACAGTACGCCGTCGGCAGTTTTGTTCTGGCAATCAATGCAGTGATGTATATCTGGCTGTGGCGACGAGGCACTTGGAAACAAAACCCTTAATACAATCAGGCGGAGGACTAGTCGTACCACCGCCCCTATCAATTTACATCCACCTG
>JAHENE010000004.1:20587-22361 GCA_024643305.1 Thiobacillaceae bacterium
CATTCTGTTCGCTGCCCGGGGCGCCAACGGTTTTGGCTATGACCCGTTATTTTACGTACCGGGCTACGACTGTGCGTCGGCGGAACTGGATCCTTTGGTTAAAAATCAACTCAGCCACAGGGGGCAGGCAATCAGACAGCTGCTGCAATGTTGGAACTCCCGCCGCTAAGCCTGTATATCCACCTGCCCTGGTGCGTAAGGAAGTGCCCCTATTGCGACTTCAATTCGCATGCAGCAGAAGACATTCCTGAGGCGGCTTACATTGATTCGCTGATACATGACCTGGAACAGGCAGTGCCGGATATTTGGGGTCGCAAGGTCCATACGGTTTTCTTTGGCGGCGGCACACCCAGCCTGTTTTCGCCCGAAGGCATCGACCGCATCCTGACCTCAGTGCGCACGTTGTTGCATCTCGAACCGTTGGCCGAGATTACCCTTGAAGCCAACCCGGGTACAGTGGAAGCAGGCCGCTTCAAGGCTTACCGCGAAGCTGGCATTACACGTGTTTCATTGGGAATACAAAGCTTCGACGACGAATTGCTCGCCCGCATCGGCCGCATACACGGCAGCGAGGAAGCGAAGAAGGCCTCGGAATTGGCGGCGCAAACCTTTGAGACTTTCAACCTCGATCTCATGTACGCCCTGCCCGGACAAACACCGGACATGCTGCATGCAGACATCGAAATCGCACTGTCATTTAATCCACCGCATTTGTCCTGCTACCACCTGACCCTGGAACCGAATACGCCTTTCGGACACAACCCGCCTGACAACCTCCCCGAAGACGATAACGCCGCCACCATGCAGGCAATGCTTGAAGATCGCCTCAAAACCGCCGGCTACGAGCATTATGAAACTTCCGCCTTTGCCAAGCCCCGTCACCGCAGCCGCCACAACCTCAATTACTGGATGTTCGGCGACTATCTCGGCATCGGCGCCGGCGCTCACAGCAAACTGTCTTTCCATGATCGCATCATCAGACAGATGCGGACCAAGCATCCCATGCAATATATGCAGGCAGTCATGAATGAAAAGCACATTGCCGAGACCCGCACCCTTACCCGCAAAGATCTGCCCTTTGAGTTCATGATGAATGCCTTGCGGCTGAATGAAGGTTTTCCTGTCCGGCTTTTCATGCAGCACACTGGTTTGCCGCTGGCAGTCTGCGAAGCAGCACTGGCTAAGGCCGAAGCGCGGGGCCTTGTTGAACGTGATTTGGATATCCTGCGCCCCACTCTGCAAGGCCGCCGCTTCCTGAATGACCTGCTGGTGCTGTTTCTGTGAGATAGGCAAGCAGCGCCTGCAAGTGCTATCTTTCTTATACCTTGCCCAACCGGAGAATGCCATGAAGTGGATATTGTCTATGTTCCTGCTGTTTCCCCTTGTTACCCAGGCTGCCGTTATCAGCAAAACCGTCGAATACGAAGCCGATGGTTTGAAGATGAAAGGCTATCTGGCCTATGACGATGCGATCCGCGGCAAACGCCCAGGGGTGCTGGTGGTACATGAATGGTGGGGGTTGAATGACTACGCAAGGAAGCGCGCCGACTTGCTGGCCCAAGCGGGATACGTCGCGCTGGCGGTGGATATGTACGGCGACGGCAAGACAGCAGACCACCCCAATGACGCCGGCGCCATGGCTACTGCAGTCAACAAGAACGCGACGATCAGGCGCAATCGCTTCGTAACAGCAAGGAAACTTCTCGAGGCACAGCCCCTTGTCAAAAGAGGCCAGATTGCCGCACTGGGCTACTGTTTTGACAAGGGGCTGTGC
>JAHENE010000139.1 GCA_024643305.1 Thiobacillaceae bacterium
CCGCCGAAGGCGAATGGACACCTGAAGTGTCCCTGCAGCCGGTGGCCGAGGTCATGTCCGCCAAACTGGGCAAGCCCGTGCGCCTGATCAAGGACTGGGTTGACGGCGGCTTCGATGTCGCCGAGGGCGAAGTGGTGCTGCTGGAGAACTGCCGCGTCAACAAGGGCGAGAAGAAAAACGTTGAAGAAACCGCAAAAAAATACGCCGCGCTCTGTGACGTGTTCGTGATGGACGCTTTCGGCACGGCCCACCGCGCCCAGGCCTCCACCTACGGCATCGCCGAATTTGCGCCGACCGCCTGCGCCGGCATGCTGGTCGCAGAAGAGTTGGAAGCCCTGGACAAGGCCCTGGCCAGTCCGGCCCGCCCCATGGTCGCCATCGTCGGCGGCTCCAAAGTCTCCACCAAGCTGACTGTGCTGGAAGCGTTGTCGGAGAAATGCGAGCAACTGGTTGTCGGCGGCGGCATCGCCAACACCTTCCTCAAAGCCACCGGCAAGAATGTCGGCAAGTCGCTGTGCGAAGATGACCTGGTCCCCACCGCCCAGGCCCTGATCAAGAAAATGACCGCCCGTGGCGCGACCATCCCCATCGCAGTCGATGTGGTGTGCGGAAAGAAATTTGACGCCAACGAGCCCGCCGTGCTGAAGGACGCTGGCGATGTTGCCGACGACGACATGATTTTCGACATCGGGCCAAAAAGCGCTCAGGAACTCGTCGACATCATCATGAAGGCCGGCACCGTTGTTTGGAACGGCCCCGTTGGCGTGTTCGAATTCGATCAGTTTGGCGAAGGCACCAAAGCCATTGCCATGGCGATTGCCAACACCAAGGCCTTCACCCTGGCCGGGGGCGGTGACACCATCGCCGCCATCCAAAAGTACGACATCTACGACAAGGTGTCCTACATTTCCACCGCCGGCGGCGCTTTCCTGGAATACCTGGAAGGCAAGGTACTGCCTGCAGTGGACATCCTGGAGAAGCGTGCGAAGGGCTGAGCCCTTCGCGGTGAGGCGTAAGGGGTTGAGGCGCAAGGCGCAACCCCTCGTTTCCCGCCTCACCCCTCACTCCTGACGCCTAACGAAAATATGATTCGCAAGACTAAAATCCTCGGCACTCTGGGTCCGGCCTCGACCGACCCGAAGGTGCTCGACAAAATGATGGAAGCCGGACTCGACGTGGTCCGGCTCAATTTTTCCCACGGCAAGGCCGCCGATCATCTCGAGCGCGCCGAACTGGTTCGCCAGCTGGCACGTGCCCGCGGCCGCGCCATCGGCGTGCTGGTGGATTTGCAAGGCCCAAAAATCCGCATTGGCAAGTTCAAGGACGGCAAGATCACGCTGACCAAGGGCGACAAGTTCATCCTGGATGCCAATTGCAAGGAAGGTTCCCAGGAACGCGTCGGACTGGATTACAAGGATCTGCCCAGGGATGTGGCGCGCGGCGCTACCCTGCTGCTGGACGATGGACGCATAGAGATGTGGGTGGAGATGGTCGAGGGCAGCGAAATCCATTGCACTGTGGTGCAGGGCGGAACGCTTTCCAACAACAAGGGCATCAATCGCAAGGGCGGCGGGCTCTCCGCGTCTGCGCTCACGGAAAAGGATATTGAGGACATCAAGACCGCCGCCGAATTGAAGGCTGATTATCTGGCGGTATCCTTTCCCAAGACCGCGGCGGACATCCGCCAGGCACGCGACCTGCTAAAAGCCGCTGGCGGCAAGAGCCTCATCGTCGCCAAGATCGAGCGTGCCGAGGCTATCGAGAATCTGGATGAAATCCTGGACGAGGCCGATGCCATCATGGTGGCGCGCGGCGACCTGGGTGTAGAGGTGGGCGATGCCGCCGTGCCCGCGCTGCAAAAGCGCATGATCCGCATGGCACGCGACAAGAACAAACTGGCCATCACCGCCACACAAATGATGGAATCGATGATCGAAAGCCCGATCCCGACCCGGGCCGAAGTCTCCGATGTGGCCAATGCCGTGCTCGATGGCACCGACGCCGTCATGCTTTCCGCCGAAACCGCAGCCGGTCAGTACCCGGTAGAAGCGATCATGGCCATGCACCGCGTTTGCCTGGAAGCCGAAAAAGAAGCCACGCCCTATATCGGCGAAGCGCGCCTCAACCGCAGTTTCCTGCGCGCGGACGAATCCATTGCCATGAGCGCGGCTTACACATCGCTGCACATGAACATCAAGGCCATCGCCGCGCTTACCCAGAGCGGTTCGACCTGTCTGTGGATGTCGCGGCACAGCACCCACGTGCCGATCTACGCCTTGACACCTGAAGTGGAAACCCGTAGAAAAGTCACCCTGTTCCGCGGTGTTTATCCCATCAACTTCAAAATCGGCAAGGACAGCGACCGCGAAGAATTGCTGGAAGCCGCCGAAGAAGAATTGCGCCGTCGTGGTGCGGTGCGCGAGGGTGATCTCATCATCCTGACCATCGGCGAACCCATTGGTAAATCCGGCGGCACCAACTCCCTGAAAATCGTCAGGGTTGGTGGCCGCAAAAAAGCATAGTTTTATTGATAAGGAGCAAGACATGGCACTGATTTCACTGCGTCAACTGCTGGACCACGCCGCCGAAAACGGCTACGGCCTGCCGGCGTTCAACGTCAACAACATGGAACAGGTTAAGGCAATCATGGAAGCCGCCGCTGCGGTGGACTCCCCCGTCATCCTGCAAGGTTCCGCCGGTGCGCGCTCCTATGCGGGTGAGCCCTTCCTGCGTCACCTGATCCTGGCCGCGATCGAAATGTATCCGAACATTCCCATCTGCATGCACCAGGATCATGGCGCTTCTCCCAGCATCTGCTTCCGCTCCATCCAGTCCGGCTTCAGCTCGGTGATGATGGACGGTTCCTTGAAGGAAGACGGCAAGACCCCTTCTTCCTACGAATACAACGTTGCCACCACCGCCAAGGTGGCCGAACTGGCGCACGCATGCGGCGTGTCCGTGGAAGGCGAGCTGGGTTGCCTGGGCTCGCTCGAAACCGGCAAAGCCGGTGAGGAAGACGGCCACGGCGCCGAAGGCACCCTGGATCACTCCATGCTGCTGACCGACCCCGATGAAGCCGCCGACTTCGTGGCCAAGACCAAGGTCGACGCACTGGCCATCGCCATCGGCACTTCCCACGGCGCCTACAAGTTCACCCAGAAACCCACCGGCAAGGTGCTGCGCATCGACCGCGTCAAGGAAATCCATGCCCGCATCCCCAACGTGCATCTGGTCATGCACGGCTCCTCTTCTGTGCCGGAAGACTGGCTCGCCATCATCAACAGCTACGGCGGCGACATGGGCCAGACCTACGGCGTGCCCGTCAGCGAAATCGTTGAAGGCATCAAGAGCGGCGTGCGCAAGGTGAACATCGACACCGACCTGCGTATGGCCTCCACCGGCGCCATCCGCAAGCATCTGGCCGAGAACAAGTCCAACTTCGACCCGCGCAAGTTCCTCAAGGAAGCCACCAAGGGCATGAGCGAAATCTGCAAAGCGCGCTACGAAGCATTCGGCGCCGCCGGTCAAGCCAGCAAGATCAAAAAGGTGTTCTCGCTGGAAGACATGCAGAAGCGTTACGACAAGGGCGAACTGGATCCCAAAGTCAACTAATCGGCGAATTCTGCCAAATAAAAAAGCGGCCCGCGTGGCCGCTTTTTTCTTCCGGCTCCGGGATACCCGGATGTTTTAAACCTGGCGCAACGGAAAATCCTGCGGGGGCACGGGCTCACCAAAGAAAAATCCCTGCGCCAATCCGCAGCCCGCCTTCTGCAGAAAATCACGTTGGGATTCAGACTCCACGCCCTCGGCAATCGTACGCAAACCCAGGCTGCGCGCAAGCGCGATTACCGCCAGGGTGATGGCAACATCCTCCTCATCCATTGGCAAATCGCGAATAAAGGAACGATCGATCTTGAGTTTGTCGATGGGCAGGCGCTTGAGATAAGCAAGCGAAGAATAGCCCGTGCCGAAATCATCAATTGAAAGCGTAACGCCGAGCCGGCTAAGCGCAATCATGACATCAATGGTGTTTTCACCCTGTTCCATGATGAAGCTTTCAGTAATCTCCAGCTCCATGTATTCCGGCGGCAGGCCGGTTTCATGCAGCACTTTTTCGACCGTCGCCGCAATATCGCTGCGCTGAATCTGCCTGCCGGAAACATTGACCGCCACACGCAATGCATGGCCGCCATCCAGCCAGGATTTTGCCTGATGGCAAGCGCGATGAAGTACATACTCACCCAGCTCAACAATCAAACCGCTGTCCTCGGCCACAGGAATGAAACGTTCGGGCGGTATCTCGCCGTGCTCCGGGTGGACCCAGCGCGCGAGCGCTTCCGCGCCTATAATGGCTCCGCTTTCAAGGTCAACCTCGGGCTGATAATAAACCTGCAGCACGCCGTCTTTAATGGCATGGCGCAGTTCAGACTCGAGCTGCCAGCGCTCCGTTGCGGCAATTGTTAGGTCCTTGCTGTAAAACTCATAGGCGTCGCGCCCCTTTGACTTGGCCCGATACATCGCAGCATCTGCATTTGCAATCAGGGTATCAACCTCAAACCCATCGGCAGGAAAAAGACTGATGCCTATACTGGCTGAGAGATAGAAGGTGCGTCCGCCAATCAGGTAAGGTTGCCGCATGACCTCAAGCAGCTTCTCCGCCAACACGGCAGAAGCCTGTTCGTCGGCAATTTCCGGGAGCAGGATAATAAACTCATCACCGCCCATACGAGCGACCGTGTCCTCCTTGCGCAGCGCGTAAACGAGTCTCGAAGCAACTTCCTGCAACAACTCGTCCCCAAGGGCATGTCCCAGACTGTCATTGATGTGTTTGAAACGGTCCAGATCCAGAAAAAGCACCGCCAACTCTGTTCGATCCCGCTCGGCGCGGGCTAGCGCCTGCTCAAGCCGATCCTGATACAAAAGCCGGTTGGGCAAGCCTGTCAACGCATCCAGCCTTGCCAGGTTCAGTATTTCCTGAGTGGCGCGGATGTTCCTGATTCGGCCGAGCGCACTAATCACCGTAAGCAGCAGACCAAAAACAAGAAACTCCCATTGCCGGCTGGTCTGATGCTCTTGGTAAAAAGCCGGTGCTGGACGAAACAGAATATCCCAGTGCCCCCCCGGCACGTTCACGCGCACTTCATGCTGTGTCCCGCTCCTGAATTCACTCATTGTGGGCGTTGGAATGGGCGTGGCGCGTGAACGCGATGCATGGAAATGCAACACCTCCTGCTTGCCCGATTCATTGCTTGCCAGGATCATGACATCCAGGCCTGATGGGCTAGATCCTTCCAGCGCCGTAGAAATCAACCCCTTAGGATATAAAACTGCGGATGCAAAACCGCTCAAGTTGCGCCGCCTTTCGTCAACGGTCGCACCAGGGTTTGCATTTCGATAAATCGGGCGGAAGAAAATGACCCCTTTCATGAGGCCGTCACCCTGAAGCAGGTTTATTTCATCGCTCGTGCATATTTCTCCGGTTTCTGTAGCACGCTCCATAGTCATGGCCACCTGCGGCCTTGATGCGACATCAAAGCCTAGCGCCTTGTTAGGGCTGGGCTCAACATAAAAAACCGGGAAATATTGCGCCCGTTTTCTTGCCGCAACAAACCGTAAGCCGGGATCATGCTCCACAATCCCCAATGGCTGTCCGTGAGCGGCCAATTCGGCTTCAATTTTTTGGCGTTCTTTATCCTCAATGCGCGGAATCCATTCAACCGCAAGAATCTCCGGGTGGGATACCAGT
>JAHENE010000140.1 GCA_024643305.1 Thiobacillaceae bacterium
AGGCGTAGGCGACCATCAATTCGGTGGCAAAGTCGGGCTGTCCATTTCGTACCGCCTCGGCATCCCCGCCGCTTGCGGTTATGTCATTGAGAATCCAGTCCTGATGGCCGAGTTCTTCCTCGATGTAATGGGCGATCGCTTCACGCAGCCACTCCTTGTCGTCGCCCAGCCTGGCACCGCAAGCCATCAGCAAGGGGGTGGTGTGCTTGACGTGGTAATAGGCCTGGGAAAGAAAGGCCACATACTGCTTGCGGCTAACCTGGCCCGCTAGAGCTTTTCGGATGACTGGCATGGCATGCAACTTGGCCTGATCTGTCTGTGTGGCCAGTTGCAGTTCCTCAAAAAACGGCATGCATTTCCTCTTTGTAAAGATTTTCGATCTTGTTGCTGTAGGCTGCTTCAATGGCCTTCCGCTTCGGCCTGCCGTTGAAGGTGAGCTGGCCGTTCTCCGGAACGAAAGGTTCGGATGCGGCAAACCATGGAGTGATGCGTGCGTAATCGGGAAGTGAATGGTTGGCTTGCCTGATGCCTGCCTCGATTTCCTCCGGTGAGAAACCCTGTCGCGGGACGACCACTGCCACGTTGAATGGCCTGGCCTCGCCGAATACCGCAACCTGAGAAATTGATGGGATCAGGCTGAGCTCGCGCTCGACCCACTCGGGGGCGACGTTGCGACCGAAGGACGTGATGAACATGCTCTTCTTGCGTCCGGTGATGTGCAGAAATCCATGTTCATCAAGATAGCCAAGATCGCCGGTCGGAAATGGCCGATGCCACGCTTCCTGGCCTAGATAGCCGAGGAAGCCGGACTTGTTCACCAGGATCTCGCCGTCTTTCGCAAAACTCAACTCAACGTGCGGCAATGGGCGCCCAACGCTGCCTGGCTGGTTTGCCGTCGGAGTGTTGAGCGCCACGACGGAGGCACACTCCGACATGCCGTATCCCTCGTACACGGGAATTCCAAGCGACCTTGCCTCTCGCAGCAATTTTGGCGATACCGGCGCGCCGCCAACTGCAATGAACCGCAAGCGGGATGGCAGCCTGCCACCTTGTTTGATGATTGTCACCATGGCGTGCAACATTTGCGGGGCAAGGATTGCGCTTGTGGCATCAAACTCATTGATGGCCTTCGCCATCTGCACAACATCCAGTCCGGATGCGCCGCGTAATCCGACATGCCGCAGTGGCGGCAACGAAACGCATGCCCCAGACAGAAGCGGCACATAAATACCGCCGATATTTTCCAGCAAGGTGGCGAGCGGCGTGAGGCACAGGTGGCAGTCTTCGGCATCGGCAGCGCTGGCCTCCTTCAGCGAGAGGGCAACCGCCTCGATCTGCGCACGCCCGAGACAGACGCCTTTGGGTTCACCGGTGGTGCCGGAGGTATAGGTGATCTTGGCGGTGCCGCAAGGCAGTTCCTTCTTTTCATGGTCCGGCAACTGAATCAACTGCAGTCCGGCCAGTTCGGTCGCCAGGCGGCAGCGGATGCCCGCGCCGGACAGGAGTTCCATCATTTGCTGCGGACGGTCGGTCAGCAAGCCGTCGAGGCCGGCATTCGTGATTACGTGGAGGATTTGCTGCGGCGAGAAGAAAATCGGCAGCGGCACCAGCGCTATGTCGGCAAACAGGGCGGACAGGTCTGCGACTGGCCATGCCACTGAGTTGTCTGCCAGCAAACCAATGGTTCGCAGACCAAGCATCTGCATGCGTTCAATGGTGTCTGCGATTGCCGAGATCAATCGTCCATAGCTGAGCGTAATGTGGTTGTCCTGCAAGGCTGTGCGCTGCAGGTTGTTTTCCGCAACAGTCAGCAAGGCTTCTTGAAAATAATTCATGCGTGAATGTTTTCTCCCACGCAGAGGAGGCTCCCTCTCAATAACTCGGCCAGGTCGCGCTGAACCAGTAGAGAGCGGTAGCCATGCTCGATGTCACCGGCCATGACTATTGGAGCCTGATCGTAGTAGCTCCCCCAGTTGTCGCGCTCTTGCATCGGCAAGCGCTCAAGTCTGGCCTCTCCCAGATCTACCGGGCGCAATCCAAGCCGATAAAAACCGTTGCGTAGCGTGGAGGTGCCCGTGAACACCACCCACTTGTAGCCTTCCGCATGCAGCATTGCTGTGATCGCCACGATCAGCCAGCGCGCGACTCCCGGATAAAGAGCAGAGAGGTTACCGACTTCGATGACTTCTTCGCGGCGCACATTCAGGCCAAGGTGCGCCTGCAAAACTTTTTCAACTGGGTGATCCAGATAGGTTTCTAGAAACAGCCTTTTTTCTTGGGCCGCGCGCAGGCCAAACGCTGCAATGAGTTCGCCATGGCTTGAACGCAGGCTTAGGAGACGCGGCATGAAATTGGTTATCCGGGAATTGTGCTCGGCTATGAAGCGCTCACGGATGAAGGATTCGATTTTGTTACGGTCTTCCTGGCCATGTTCGCGGACATTGAAAACATGGGACAGTCGGCTGCTTGCAAGCCCGGTGTCGCTGATGTCCTGCTGCAGTTCAGGCAGGCTCTGGAGTGGCTGAGCGTTCAAGTGCATTCCCTCGGACATGATGGTTCGAAGAAATGGTTTGCAAGCCCTGTGCCAGGTGCCGGGAATACTACTGCAAATTACCTAACCAACTGATTCTAATAATGGATGTTTTGAGATTGGTGGCATAGCGTTGACGAATGCGAGCGCGAAAAGGCCTGCATTAATTTGCAGTCCTGCAAATTTCCCCTACATTTTTTGCAGGGTTATTTACCTGGAACAGGAAAAGGAAGACACATCTTCGCTGATGTGTCCGGCTGGCGTAACCACCAGCGCGATGGATGCCCGGCTGTCTGTGTTGCAGAATGGTACATAGCCGACAGCCCCAGGATTTTCGTTGACGAAGCGCAGCATGGCCTCATCTGAAGAGACGATGTATGGCGGGGAGAATCCATGGAAGTACATGTCGTTCCAGTATTTCTCCAGGTCTTCCGGGCTTGCGCCCAGTACGGCCAGCGAGAAGGCGCGGCGATGCGGATTGGATGCTGGCAGGTTAACCGGCTGCACACGCGTACCATCGTTCCAGAACAGTTTCTTGCGTTTGAAGATCAGGGCGATGTCTTCTTTCTTCAGGGCCTTGGCGTGGAGGGGCGCGACGATTACCGCCAGCGGTTCGTCTGCAAAGGCACTGCCTGCCAGCAGCAAGCCCGGCATCATCCAGCGCAACACCAAGGACAGCAAGCGCATCAGAACAGGACCGCAAATGAGGCGAACAGACCTTCCGGCGCCTGGATTCGGTTGTTGATCGCGCGGCTGTACTCGGCCTTCAGGATCATCGCTGGCGACAGCCGATATGCCGCGCCAGCCAGCCACAGACTCATTGCCGGCGCCGGGCCTGACTGGTCATAGAGTTCATAACGGCCGATGGCGTACCAGCGTTGGGAGAGCGGCGCCACGGCCTGTAGGTAAAGTCCCTTCTCGTCGGACTGGCTGCCGTATTCGGAAAAGCGGTAGGCAGCTTCTAAGCTCACTTCGTAGCGGTTATGGGACCAGAAGTAATCAACTCCCAACAGATTCTTGCGCTCGCCGATTGAGCTTTTCTGCTCGAAATTGGCGTAGGACATGCCCAACTCACCATTCCCCGGAACCGGCATCGATACATGCATACCATAGGCCTCCTCGAACGGGTCCAGCTTGGGATCAGGCCGCCAGTCTTCACCGATGGCGGCATACACTGAGTAATCCAGCGTGGTATCCAGGGCAGGCACGCTGCCATACACCATGGCGCCAGTAGCGTTGGTGGGGAAGAGGTGTTCGGTCACCATGGGGCGCGATGTTGTCCATACCAACGGTGAAGCATGAATGACATTCCAGCGGCCGATTGGGGTGAGGAATTTCCCAGCGCGGAAATTGAGCTTCTCGGAATACAGGTAATCGGCGTAGAGACGTTCCAATGCAAGATAAGCGTGCCCGGTGGTGAGGCCCTTGTCTTCTTCCCAGCCGAGCGGCCGTTCCAGGTCGAGTTCGGAAAACAAACGCAGCTTGCCTTCATTTTCCCAATGCACGAACAGGCTGAAATCATCGATGCCTGCTGTGGTTTTTGCATTGCGGTCATCTCCAATGCCGATGCTGGCATAACCGCCCAGCTTGAAGTCGGTACCAGGCACCTGCCAGCCTTTGCCGGGACGATAGTCTGCGTCGGTTGCGCTGTCTTCCGCCCATGCCATGCTTTGCAGGGAGAGCAGAAGCAGGATGGGAAGAATCAGTTGTCTGGACGTAGGGAACATGGCGGCCCCGCGGATGGGAAAGTGCGGATTGTGCCACATGCCATATACTTGGGCGTCCGGTTTACACATGCCTGCGCCTTGAGCATACGCAAAACCCTGCTGATTGCTTTCCTGCTGGTCAGCCTTCTGCCTTCAATCCTGCTGACCTATCTGGCATTTCAGGTTGCAGGGAATTCCATGCGCACCGAAATCGAACATAGCTTGCAGCAGGAAGCTGCCACGGTATCCGAGAACATCGACAAGATGCTGTTTGAGCGCCTGCAGAATGCAGAGACCTGGCGACAACTCGAGGTCACACAGGACATACAGGTGAAGGACGTCGACAAGCGTCTGTCCAAATTTCTGGCGGGGCTGAAATCCGGTTATCGAGATGTTTACCTGGAACTGTTGGGGACCGATCTCAGTGGACGCGTGGTATCCAGCAGCAATCCGGCCAGCATCGGTTCTATAAAACAATTCCGCGACGGCATGGAATCTGGCCAGACTGCAGGCTTGCCTGTCCAGCTGGAGCCGCTGCAATACGATGCTGATGGCACAATGCTATTGCCGATTCGTGCTGATGTGCCATCGCTGTTCAAGAGAGGCCAGGTCGGCAAACTCTATCTGATGTTCAACTGGGTGCAGATCTACCGCATCCTGGATCAGGCTGCACAAGGCGGTCACGACCTGGCGCTGCTTGATCGAGATGGCCGTATCATTGCGGCATCCGCCGACCTGCGCAATGCAGGCCTGCTCTTGAAGACCGTTCCTGCCGCGTGGATTGCCAACGAAAAAAGCGGTGTCTACACGCACAAAGGCCAACCGCTGTTTGGCAACGAAGTCATGGTCAGCTTCGATCATTCGCCCGGCTTCCAGCAATTCCCCGGATTCGGCTGGACCACGCTGGCCATCGAGAACAGCAGCGAGGCCTATGTGCCGGTGCGGCAGATGGCGATGGTATTCCTGTTGCTCCTTACACTCACCAGTATCGTAGCGGTTGGATTCTCATATTTGGTTGCCGGACGCATCGCGCGCCCCATCGCCGCGCTTACAGAATTCACGCGCCGCTTCGAGCGTGACAAGCGCTTGCCCGAGGCGCCGCAGACAGTAGGCGGTGAAGTGGGCGAACTGACCGATGCCTTCGTGCAAACGGTGCGCGACCTAGACCAGTCGCGTGCTGACCTTGTGCGCGCCTCCAAGCTCGCCGTGCTGGGCGAGCTCGCGGCGGTGATGGCGCACGAGATACGCACCCCCGTCGGTATCCTGCGTTCCTCCGCGCAGATGTTGTCGCGCGAGTCGGGGTTAAGCGCAGAAGCCAGGGAACTGACCGGTTTCATCGAGAGCGAAACCGAGCGCCTCAACCGCCTGGTCACCACGCTGCTCGACAGTGCTCG
>JAHENE010000141.1 GCA_024643305.1 Thiobacillaceae bacterium
GTTGCGGCCATATGCTGACTGATGGCGCCGCAACACCCGTCGCTGGCAGGAATCAGCCGGATTGCAAAGCGATCCAATACGCGCGCCGCCGCCGCATTGATGTCTGGCGCCATCCCTGGCTGCACGCACCCTTGCCAGATCAGCATGCTACGGGCATGCCCGCGCTGGGGCCAGACACCTGCACTGCGGCGCTGGGGAATTCTGGACCTCAGATCAGCAGGCATGAATTTGCGCAGCGCCTGTCCAATTCGCAGCAACCCGGTAAACCGGTAACGATACGGAACCACGGCCCGCAATGCCTTGCGTACCAGCATCTCCTTCAATGGACGCGGCACCTGCTTTTCGACCAACTCCCGGCCGATATCAAGCAGACGTCCGTATCGAACACCATGCGGACAACTGGTTTCACAGGACCTGCAAGTGAGGCACCGGTCAAGATGCAGTTGCAGGTTGGCGCCAATGCTTCTGCCTTCGAGGGTGCTGAGGGTATAAGCCGGGGGAAGAAAATCGGGGCTTGGCTCCTTCCCTTCAAGAAATTGCTTGATCAAATATATCCGTCCGCGCGGTCCGTCCCACTCATCATCAAGCAGGCGAAATGTGGGGCAGGTAAAGGTGCATTGGCCGCATTGCACACAGGGCTCCAGAAGCGTTTCTGCTTCACGCCCAATCTCGGTATCACGGTAGTTTTCAGCCAAGTTGACGATCATTTAAACGTTCCTGGTAGAGGCATCCGGCGGCAGGTTGCGCTGGATCAGTGAGTTCTTTGAACCCGTACTGCAAGTGCACGATGGCAATTAGCCGTTACGCCATTGACGGCAAAAAACACCGGGCAAGCCCCCAAACAGGTATTGGGCAGCAATCGGGTAAATTCCATACCCGAAACTATGCATCAGGAAAACCGACTGACCAAGACCTTATTTCGATTGCACCTATAGGCATCTGTTATGGATTTTCTTTCTTCCATTTAAGCACCATGCCCTATCTGTTCGAACGGGCAACGGGCATATTGCCGCGGGGGAAAATATTTGGGAATTTGGCGGGTACGGCCTGATTTGGCGGCACTGGGCCAGAATCCATCAGGGCCGGCGCGGGAGGCCTGGTGGTACTTCATGCCACACGACTCCGCCTGGGCTTAAAGAAGTTGCCCCTGAATCGTGGGGATGACATACCCGCCCACGAGCACCTCGGCGGCGTTGCCAGACACTCGTGCACGCAACATCACCAATGAAGGACGGCGGACCTCATAGCCCTGTTCGATACGAAGAAACAGGTCGGGGGCACTGATCACACCATACTGAAGGAGGTATGCGCCTAGAAATGCCGCGCCATTTCCTGTTGCCGGATCTTCACGCACCCCGTGTGCTTCGAAGAAGAACCTGGCGCAAAGGTCATTTTCCGGATGATGCGTTTCTCGACAGAAGAGGTAGACGAGGGGGGAGAGGCCCTGCTTGGCCAATGGGGAAAATGCTTCGAGATTCAGACGGCTGCGCTTGAGTGCGTCAAGGCTGCGCAATGGCACGACGATAGCCGAAATGCCCGCGATAAACTGCTGTATGGGGTACGCGTGATCAATGTCCTCAGGCGATATTCCCAACGCTGCTGCAACC
This sequence comes from Thiobacillaceae bacterium, assembly GCA_024643305.1. Lineage (GTDB taxonomy): Bacteria > Pseudomonadota > Gammaproteobacteria > Burkholderiales > Thiobacillaceae > UBA6918. The sequence goes on from JAHENE010000141.1 coordinate 1,608, forward strand.
TGTTCTGGAACGCAAGTCGCCCCTAGCGACATCTGCGGCGCCAGAAACCATACGACCTCTCCGCCTTCAGCAGATGGCTCAAAGGAGACGGGCACTTGGCCCACGGATAGATTCAACCTCACCATTGCGGAAGAATCGGTCGCCACATGCTGCCGAATGATCCACGCCGTACCCAGAATCGGATGCCCTGCAAAAGCAATCTCGCGCGCCGGCGTGAAAATGCGCACACGGTAACCCCCGTCAGCCTCGGGCTCGGAGTTTATAAACGTTGTTTCCGAGTAATTCGTCTCCGCCGCGATCTGCAGCATCGTTTCATCGGACAGGGTTTCCGCAGCGACCACAACGGCCAGCTGATTCCCGGAGTAAGGGCGCTCGGCAAAAACATCGACTACGTAAAATCGATTTGACACAATCCTGTTCAATCAGCCTGGTAGGTAAACGAATCGGCAATAAACGCGTCTTCGGGCAAACCACGCGTTTTGGTAAAACTGTCGCGCGCAGCATCCACCATCACCGGTGCGCCACAGACATAGATTTCGTAGCCGGAAAGATCCCTGAAGTCATCCAGTACCGCCTGGTGCACGAAACCCGTGCGGCCGAGCCACTGATCTTCGTGTGCAGGGTCGGACAGCACCGGAATGAAGCTGAAGTTTTCATGTTGCTGCTGCCATTGAAGCGGAAGCTCGGCCATGTACAAATCCTTTTTTGCGCGCGCGCCCCAGTACAGAATCATCTGTCGGCCGCTTTGCTCGGCAAACATGTGCTCAAGCATCCCCTTTATGGGAGCGAAGCCGGTGCCCCCAGCCACAAATATGATCGGCCTGTCGGATTCCTCGCGTATGAAAAAACTGCCGTGCGGCCCTTCGATGCGCAGAATTTCTTTTTCTTTCATGGCGGAAAAAACATGCTCGGTGAAACGCCCGCCCGGCACATGGCGCAGGTGCAGTTCCATCAATTCATCGGCATGCGGCGGATTGGCGATGGAATAACTGCGGCGCTTTCCATCCTTGAGCAGAAAATCGATGTACTGCCCGGCAAGAAATTGCAGGCGCTCATTGGCAGGCAGTTTCAGTTGCATGAGCATCACATCATCCGCCAGTTTTTCCAGTTTCTGCACGCGGCATGGCATGATCCTGACCGGCACTTCGCCTGCCGCACGAATTTCTTTTACCTCAATTACCAGGTCTGAAAGTGGTCTCGCAACACAAAACAGCGCCTTGCCCTCAGCGATTTCTTCTTTTTTCAGCGTGTTTTCCTGATGCTTGCCATGGTCAACAAGGCCCTGCAGCACCTTGCCCTTGCATGAACCGCACGCACCATTCCGGCATCCGTAGGGAAGGGTAAACCCCTCACGCAGGGCTGCGGCAAGTATGCTTTCGTCTTCGTTGACGGTAAATTGGTGTCCGCTGGGTTGGATCGTTACCTGATATGACATGGCTTAAAATTATTCGATGAAAAAACACTCACTACTCATTGCCGGCATGGGCGACATCGGCGGGCGTCTTGCCGAACTGCATCCACGGCTACGCATCTTCGGCCTTGCCCGCTCTGACGAATCTGCCGAACGCATCCGCAGGGCTGGCGCTACTCCGGTTGCTGCCAATCTCGATGAGCGTGCCGGTCTTGCGCGCATTGCAGGCTTGTCTTCGTGGGTGCTGCATCTGGCACCGCCACCGGGTGACAGCGAAGGCGACCCGCGCACCCGAAACCTGCTTGCTGCGCTGGTAAAGCGGGGCAGTCTACCACGACGGCTGGTCTATATCAGCACCAGCGGCGTGTACGGGAACTGCAACGGGGAAAGGGTTTTTGAACATCGCGCCACGGCAGCAAGCAATGCCCGCGCCAAACGCCGCGTTGATGCGGAACGCCAATTGCGCCGCTTTGCCGTTCGAAACGGGATCAGGCTGACCATCCTGCGCGCCCCTGGAATCTATGCGGCTGACAGGCTGCCTTTGGAGCGCATTCGCAAGCAAACGCCAGCCGTAAGAAGCAAGGAGGACAGCTATACCAACCATATCCACGCCGACGATCTTGCCAACATGGTGTGGCTTGCGCTGTTCCGCGGCAAATCCAACCGGGTTTACCATGCAGTGGACGACAGCGTGAAAAAAATGGGGGATTACTTTGACATGGTGGCCGACCATTTTGGCCTGCCACACAGTCCGCGCATTTCGCGCGAGGAAGCGCAAAAGGTACTTTCGCCCGCACTGTTATCGTTTCTCAACGAATCGCGCATCCTCGACAACACGAGAATGAAAAAGGAGTTGCGTATACGGCTCAAGTATCCCGACGTGGCAAGTTGCCTGAAGGATCTCTGAATTCGTCATCAGGTTCGCGCATGAATTCTCCCTCAATGATTTCATCATTGGCGGCAGAGCGCACAACACCGGAATATTCCAGATCAGGGCGTTTCCATGTACCCGGGAACAGCAACAGCAGCAAGGCCATTACGTCCGAGATCAAGCCCGGGAACATCAACAAACCGCCCGCCACAAACAAACGAGTGGAAGTAAAAAGCGCCCGAAACGGGCTTTCCCCCTGATGCAGGGAAAACATCATGCGCGGCGCAAAGGCCAAACGCTCAAAACGAATCAGCGCCATTCCGCCGAAGAAAGTTGCAGCAAGCCAGAGCAAAGTCCACCAGCCAATGTGGCCGGCCACCCAGAAAATGGTTATGGTTTCGGCAACAGGAAAGGCAATCAGGGCAAAAAACACCAGCCAGGGATACATGTAAGGTCTTTCATAAAAGAGTGACTAAGATATGGGCATCCCAAGCAAGTTCAATATCCACATATCGTTTGCAGGATTCCCCATCATGACCGTACTGATTGTATTTTCCACTTTTCCAGATGAAGCCAGCGCCCGCAAAACAGCAACCAGACTGGTTGAGGAACGTGTCGCCGCCTGCGTCAGCATCCTGCCGGGCCTGACTTCGATTTACCGCTGGCAAGAAAAGCTCGAACAGGCCGACGAGACGCTGATCATGATAAAAACAACGCAGGAAGCTTATTCGCAGCTTGAGTCCAGCCTGAAAGCCTGCCATCCTTACGAACTTCCGGAGATCATTGCGGTCGGAGCCGATACTGGCCTGCCGGGCTACCTTCACTGGGTAGCACAGGAAACCACCCGCAATAAATAAAAGAGATAGCCACGCGAGAGACTGCCATGAATCATCCTTCATCAAAACTGTTTGCCCTGACGGGCCTGTTGCTGGCCTTTGCCGCCGGACTTGCCCGTGCGGAGGATTTTCTCGATCCTGAGGAGGCATTCAAGTTCTCTGCGCGTGCGGTCGACGCCCAGACCATCGAAGCCAGCTGGAAAATTGCCGATGGCTACTATCTATATAGAGAGAAATTCAAATTCAGCCTGGAGGGCGCCAAGCTGGCCTCCCCGCAATATCCCGCCGGAAAGATCAAGGACGATCCGACATTCGGCTCGGTCGAAATCTACAAGCATGCAGTAACGATCAAATTGCCGGTGTCGCGTGACCCCGGTGGTGTTCTGCCGGTAAATTTCAAGGCAACGTTCCAAGGCTGCGCGGAAGGTGGCGTCTGCTATATGCCCATTAGCAGCACTGCGTCCCTCAAGCTCGCCGCATTATCCGCTCCGAAGGAAAAATCGGCCGCCACGGATGAACCACAACAGACTGCCGCGCCTGCCACCCAATCCGCTTCAGCTCTTGCCGGGCTGCGCACTCTGGCTGGCGATGCCGGTCAGGAAGAATTCCTCCCCCCGGACCAGGCTTTCAAATCAAGCGCCCGTCTCAAGGATGCACAAACTCTGGCGGTAAGCTACACCATTGCCAAGGACTACTACCTCTACCGAAACAAACTCAAGTTTGCCATCAAGTCCCCAGAGGGAATCACCCTGACCAAGGTCTCAACACCGGCGCCAGACGTCAAGAACGACCCGACTTTCGGACGCACCGAGGTTTATCACCACGATTTCAACGCCGAAGCCACTTTGTCCAGACCGCTCAAGGCAGGCGAGAAGCTTGCTATCGACGTGAACTATCAGG
>JAHENE010000142.1 GCA_024643305.1 Thiobacillaceae bacterium
AACTGGATGCCTACGATCCGCTGGTGCCGGACGGTAGAAACTGGAAGGCGACCATGATGATCGAGTATCCGGATGAAACCGAGCGCCGCTTCATGCTGGCCAAGCTCAAGGGCATTGAAAACCGCGTGTGGGTACAGGTGCTGGATTTTGCGCGAGTCTATGCCATTGCCGATGAGGACATGGACCGCGAGAACGAGGAAAAGACATCCTCCGTGCATTTCCTGCGATTTGAACTGACGCCGGAGATGGTCGCAGCCGCAAAATCGGGCGATGCCATCGCGATGGGCGTAGATCATCCCATCTACATGGCTGAGACCATCGTACCGCAAAACGTGCGCGATAGCCTGGTAGCCGATCTCAAATACTAGCCCAGGCCACGGCAGAATTGGCCACCATTTTCGTCATCGTTTCCTATATTGGTTGAGTAGGGGGAGCGGAGGCAACTTTTCTGCCTAACGTCATCGACCCCTTAAGAATTTCCGATTTTTAGGGAGGCAGGATGCTGGATTCGGTTCTCACCAAACAATTGCAGGCACGTATGGACGGCTTGCCTGTCCATGTCACACTTTGGAACGGTTTGCAGACGGGAGATCAGAATTCCGCCAAGGTCAAACTGCGGGTCAAGGAGCCAACCCTGATCAAGGCGCTGGTCAATCCAACGCTGGGCAAGTTGGCCCGTGCCTATGTTGAAGGCGGAATCGACATCGAGGGCCATCCTCACGACATCCTGGCGTTGGGCGACCAGCTTTGCGAGGGCAGCGCCTGCCGCGACCGAAAAGGGTCCGATGCCTGGAAATGGTGGCGCCACACCCGCTTGCGCGATCGCAAAAACGTTCAGTACCACTACGACGTTTCCAATGAGTTCTATGGCTTGTGGCTGGATGCGCGACGCGTATATTCATGCGCCTATTTCCGTGAAGCAGACATGAGTCTGGAAGCTGCGCAGGAAGCCAAACTTGACCATATATGCAGAAAGCTCGCGCTCAAGGCCGGGGAGCGTTTTCTCGACATCGGTTGTGGATGGGGCGGATTGATTTTGTGGGCCGCGGAGAACTACGGCGCCAACGCCGTCGGCATTACTCTGTCTGAAAACCAGCATGCTTACGTGCAGGAGCAGATTGCACGACGTGGTCTGCAGGGCCGTGTCGAAGTTCGCCTGATGGATTACCGTGATATGCCGGAGCATGAATACTTCGACAAGATCGCCAGCGTTGGCATGTTCGAACATGTTGGGCGCAAGCACCTCACTGCCTATTTCAAGAAAATACATGACTTGTTGAAACCTGGTGGCCTGGTCATGAACCATGGCATTACTGCAGCCGCATTAAAGTCGCAGGGCCTGGGAAGCGGCATATCTGAGTTCGTTGACGAGTATGTTTTCCCGGGCGGCGAACTTCCCCATGCATCCGAAGTGATGGAGCATGCTGCGGCTGGCGGCCTTGAATGCCTGGATGCCGAGAATCTGCGTCCGCACTATGGCCGCACGCTGTGGGAGTGGGTGACCCGGCTCGAGGCCAACGGAGAAAAAGCACGCAGTATGATCGGCGAAAAGAAATACCGCATCTGGCACATCTACATGGCAGGCTCTGCCCATGCCTTCGACAATGGCTGGATGGAATTATGGCAAGTGTTGTCTGGCAAGGGCGTTGAAGGCAGGCAGCCCAGTTACCCATACAGCCGCAATTACATGTATTCGGATAAATGAATGAATCCGGGATGCCTTGGCAAAGGGAAGAAATACCTGCCTGGGCAAGATATATAGCCCAGGATGCAGATGGCACATGGTGGGCATATGAAGCTGAACCAAACGAGAATGACAATGGCTGGTACGAGAATGAAGTTGGGCTTATCCAGCGTTTAGGCAAGACAGCGCCACCAGAAAATTGTCACGCCATGCTGGTGCGAGTGGCAGATTTGGTTTTGTGTTGCTAGCGCAAAAAACAAGAACGCCACCTCATGGGTGGCGTCTAAGTACTCAACTAAGCCAATGCGCCCCTGAAAACTATTCGGAGGGGCGGAAATCACCAAGCTTGAGGGCAGAGTCCACAAAGTGGAATTTCAGAGTCGGAGGGTGCCAACCGGAGCCTGGCTGCAAAACCTTGGCGACCGAGTCATTTAACTGGAGTTCGACCCTGTAGTCTGGGGGCAGGGTTCTTTCATAGTGCGGCAGAGTCTTCTGGAGGAACTCAAACTCATGTTCCTCCTTGTTGATGACGCCCATGGTTTCAAGAAGATTCAGCTTTGGCCAGTGTTCTCCTCCCGGCCTGCCATAGGTGACGGCGCGCATGAAAATCTCGAAATCCCCGTAGAACCCATCAGATTCCTCTACCAGCTTTCCATTGGAGTAGATGCCATCCATCAGATAGGTCAGGGTAAGGTTGCGTTTGGGTTGCTTGGCCCATGAATACAGAATGTCATGCACAGTGACCGAAAGGCATTTCTCAAGATGGCCGCCTGCTACATAGACATGGGATGGCGTGACCTCGAAACTAAGTTCGCCGCCCTCAGAATAGGCCCAGTATTTCGGACTACATTCATCCATGAAATAGTCCCGATTGGGGCTGTCGTCCTGCAGATAAATGATCGGAATGCCCTTATTCTTTGCAAATGTCGTTGCTTCATCCAGTCCTCGTTTGGAGGAAAAGCGGGCGTCGAAATTTGCGCTGGCGTGGGTCACGATCAGCACTGAGCCGCCATTTAGAAGGATATCGTGCGGCTCTGTAAATTTGTGTTCCGGGCAGGATGCAAGTACCACTCCCGAGATGAGGGAAAGGACAAAGGCGATGAATGTTTTCATGAAAGCTTTTTGGCTGGTATGTGCTGGCCCAGGTGAAATTGGCGTTTTCCTATTTCGTTTAAAGTCCGAAACCAGCCCATAACCCCAAGCAAGTTCATCAAGCAGATGATATGCATTTCAACTTACAGCAAACTTACATGTCTGATCTCCTGGCCAGTACGGTTTGTAGGGTTGTTGATAACGCGTGATTTGTTTGCGACCATCACGGGGATAGTGTTCTGTCTCGCGTTGCCTCCGCGATTCATCTCCCTCACTGTGTTCGGCCGTCCTGCGGACGTCTTTCCCGGGCATTGCTCGCTTACCGAACCCATAGGGGTTCTCGAAGCACCCGAACGAACACCACAACAAAAGAAAAAGCCACCGCAAGGGTGGCTTTTTCTTTTGTTGGCGTCCCCACGGGGATTCGAACCCCGGTTTGCGCCGTGAAAGGGCGATGTCCTAGGCCTCTAGACGATGGGGACAGTAATCGTCATTTTTTGCTGAGTTGCGTGAGGGTCACGCCAAGCAGCAGTAAAACAAAACCAAATGGAACCAGATTTAACCAATCCAACCCTGTTCCACGACTGACAATCAGCGTAAAGCCGATTATCAATCCTGCAACGCTTAAAACCAAACCCAGCAGAATACTGATGACGCCCAGTTTGTGCATTACAGCCTTGTTTTTCTTGGTGGAGGTAAGCGGGATCGAACCGCTGACCTCTTGCATGCCATGCAAGCGCTCTCCCAGCTGAGCTATACCCCCAACGAAGCCGCGCATTATAGGGGTGATGAGAATTCTTGTAAAGCCTGTCCTGTTCAAGAATCCGGGAACAATTTTCCGGGATTGAGGATTCCGGCAGGATCAAACTGTTGCTTCACAGCCCGCATCAATGACAGGGTGTCGGCATTGATCTCCATGCCAAGGTAGGCGCGTTTTTCCGTGCCGATCCCGTGTTCTCCCGACAACGTGCCGCCAAAACTCAGCACGGTGGTGAAGAGTTCATTCAAACAGTTGCGTGCCTGGGCCATTTCCTCGGTATTGTCAGGATGCACCATCAGGTTGACGTGCAAATTGCCGTTGCCAGCATGGCCAAAGCTGACAATGGGAAAGGGATAGCGATGTCCGAGGCTGTCCAGGAAGTCAACGAAGTCCGCCAGCCTCGAAACCGGCACCACTACATCCTCGTTGATTTTCAGCGGGGCATACTGCTTGACAGCATGCGACAGCGATTTGCGTGCTGCCCACAGTGCCTGGGCTTCCTCGCGGGTCACCCCCTCGCGCACTTCTAGCAGGCCATCGCCTTTCAGGGCTTCCTTCAACGCGGCAATCTGGTGCGGTACATCGCGCACAGGACCGTCGGCTTCCACCATGAGCAGGGCTTCAGTGCCGAAGGGAAGGTCATCGGCCGCGCCAGTCGGGCGGATGGCCTCAATGGAGCGGCGATCCATGAGTTCCAGGGCGCAGGGTATGATCGGCTGATTCATTACGCGGTCGATCGCTTCGCAGGCAGCGCGGTTGCTAGCGTAGCAAAGCCTCAGAGTGGCCACTGTCTCGGGCGCGGGCAGCAATTTCACCGTGGCTTGGGTAATCAGCGCCAGGGTCCCTTCAGAGCCGATCAGCAGCCGGGTGAAGTCGTAGCCGGTTACCCCCTTGCTGGTGCGGCACCCGGTGCTGATGGTTTTCCCCTCTCCCGTGACGGCCTTCAAACCCAACACGTAATCCCGCGTCACGCCGTACTTGATGGCGTGCGGGCCCGCTGCGTTCATGGCCAGATTGCCGCCGATGCGGGAGTAGGCGCCGCTGCCGGGATCTGGAGGGTAAAACAGTCCATGGGTCCGGGCCAGTTGGCCGATGTCTTCAGTCACAACGCCGGGCTCAACTACCATGATCCGGTTGCCAGGATCGAATTCCACAATCCGGTTCATGCATTCGAAGCTTGCCACCAGGCCGTTTGCAACCGGCAAGGCACCGCCTACGTTGCCCGAACCTGCGCCGCGCGCCACCACCGGCAATTTGTTGGCAAAAGCGATTTGCATCAGCGCCACGACGTGTTCGTGGTTTGCCGGGAACAGCACCGCGCCAGGCGTTACTTTCCTGGGCGTCTCATCAGTGCTGTACAGTGCCAGCGTGGCAGGATCGTCAAATACACGCTCGGGCCCCAAGGCTTTCGCCAGTGCCCGTATGACATCTCGGGTAAGCATGTTTAATTCGGAGCGTCTTTAGGCAAGCTGGCTATCAGTTGGGCAACCGTTTCAGCGTCAAAATCTATGCCCACATCCCAGCCTGGGTTCAGCGAAATGGGGAAACCGCCCCCAATGCGGCGCAGCACCCAGCTAAATTCAGCCAGCAAACCGCCCTTGAAGTCCGGAAACATTTCCGCGAACGGCTTGGCGCGTTCCGGGCTGGTAAATAGCACCAGAATCTCGGTGCCTTCCTCGTCCTCAATAACCAGAGGCTGGGCCTTGGTTGAAGTCTGGAAGCCTGCAATTGCATGCTTCTCATCCTTGATGGGCATGAATATCTGGTCGCCGGCCAGCAGGCGGTTAACGAAATCTTCGGCGTTTGCTGTGCCAAGCGTGACGTCGGACAGGAGTTTTTCCAGATCGTTGTGAGGAATGAAGGCGTTAGGGTCCATGGTCAGGCGTGCATGAATATGTGCGGATTTTAACCCAGCAAGACTGTGTATGGCCGAATTGACGCTCCTTTGGCGTTACCATCGCGATATGGAGCTTTTATTGTCTTGCGCTGCCGCCCTTGCCGAATTCGATCCTGCGCAGAAATGCTTGCTTGCCACGGCTCTTTATCAGGCTTGGTGTGGCGGGA
>JAHENE010000143.1 GCA_024643305.1 Thiobacillaceae bacterium
TGACCGCGGACGCAAGGCGCACTCTGCGCCGCTGTGGGCGGCATTTGCGATGTATCCGGCCTACAAGGCCAAGAACGATCAGAACAACACGCTGGAAGAACGCATCCAGCAATGTTTCCGCTTCAGCATGAACGGCTACGCGCCCGCGCTCGATGCGCCCGAGGTGCGGGCATTGGTCTCCTACATGCATTTTCTTGCCAAAGGTGCACCCGTGGGGGTGGAGATGATCGGCAGGGGGTATCCGCGCATTGCACCAACCGGGTTCGATCCCAACCCCTCGCGCGGGGGCGATGTCTACAAGCAGAAATGTGCTGTCTGCCACGGCGCCAATGGCGAGGGCAAACGCAATCCTGCCGGCGGTTACCAATTTCCACCACTGTGGGGCATGGGCTCGTATAACAAGGGGGCCGGCATGGCCAACAACGATATCCTTGCCGGGTTTCTCAAAGCCAACATGCCGCTTGGCCAGGACTGGTCCTTGAGCGGCCAGGAAGCGCTCGACCTGGCTGCGTACATCAACTTGCAGATACGTCCATGGGATCCTCGGAAAGGAATCATCAAGGGACTGTTTGAATGATCAGCGCACTGAGATTCTCCCGCATGCTTGTTCCTTCGTTTGATTGGCTGCGCGGCATGGATCGGAAAACCCTGCGCGTTGACGCCGAAGCAGGTTTCATCGGTGCCATCCTGATCCTGCCGCAGGCATTCGCGCTTGCAACCCTGGCCGGCATGCCGCCGGAGTACGGCATCTACACCAGCATCTTCCCGGTCATTATCGCTGCGCTCTGGGGGGCTTCGCGGCATACGCTGTCCGGCCCCAACACCGCGCTTTGCGTGCTGATCGCCTACTCCGTCGCACCTTTTGCCAGCGTCGGCAACGAAACCTATATCGGCTACGTGCTTGCGCTCACCTTCATGGTGGGCGTGATCGAACTTTCGCTTGGCATGTTGCGGCTTGGCGCAGTGCTCGACTTCATTTCGCAAACCGTTATCGCCGCCATCGTGCTGGCCGTGTCATTGATCATCATCGTTTCTGCCGGCAGTGCATTGCTGGGTGTCATCAGCAATTTCGGCGAGCCCTTCCACGTCAAGGTCTACCAGTTTCTCCATGACATTCCGCGCGCCAACGGCTACAGCCTTGCGGTGGGCCTGACGACGGTCATCGCCGGTTTGATTGCGCGGCGTTTCTGGAAGCGCTATGCATTGGTGATCGGCATGGCGGCGGGCATCCTCGTTTCCGTTTCCCTGAATGCGGTAGCTGGCCCGGCCACTACCGGCATCGAGCTGATCGGTAATCTTGCCATTTCCACCTTGCCGCTGTCATTGCCGCGTTTTGATCTCCAGTCGCTTTATGTCATCCAGCAACTGATTGCCAGCGCATTCGCCATCGCTTTTCTCGGGCTCATGCAAACCGTGGTCATCGCCCGTTCCATCGCCGAAAAATCGGGCCAGCTCATCGACACCAACCAGGAAATCATCGGCCAGGGATTCTCCAACCTTGCCGGTTCATTCCTGTCCAGCTTCGCCAGTTCCGGATCGTTCAACCGCAGCGCGGCGCATTACGAGGTAGGTGCCCGCACGCCCTTGGCAGCGGTTTACGCCTCGGCCATGCTTGGCCTGATCGCGTTGATCGGCGGCGGGCTTGTCGCCTACATTCCCATGCCCGCGGTAGCTGGCGCACTGATCCTGGTGGGCTACGGGCTCATCGACATCAAGGGCATCCGGCAGATCACACACATGCGGCAGGAAATGGCCATCTTCCTGCTTACCCTGACAGTCGCACTGTGGTTGGGCCTGAATGCAGGTGTATTCACCGGCCTGTTTTTATCGCTTGTGATTTATCTCTGGTATGCCTCGACGCCCAACGTCGAGTTTGAAACGCATACCGCACGCGATGGCCGTCCGGTCACTGTGATCACCATCGACGGCAACCTTTTCTTCGGCTCGGTGCGGCATGTTTCGCGCGAGCTTGCACAACTCGGCGAACAGGGCGACAGCAACATCTTCCTGCTGCGCACTGACCACCTTACTTATCTGGATGTGCCGGGTGCAGCCATGCTTGCCGCCGAGGCAAAACGTCGTCACGAACGCGGCGATGAAATCTACATTTACGTTACGCGAAACAGTGTGCTGAAAGTGCTTGAGGATTCCGGCATGCTGAAACTGTTCGGCGAGCAGAACGTCATCCATCGCACACTCGACCACCCCATGAAGTACCTCCTGCATCCGAAATCGGCCGGAAAGACAGATACCCCCGCAGCTAAAGGAGAAGGACTCAAGCAAGATCTCGCTCGGCATTTGCACACGCTCAGACTATTTAGCCACATACCCCTCAAGCAGTTGAACTGCCTGCTCGGAAAAAGCTCGGCCGTTTCCGCAAGCGCCGGCGACATTCTGCTGAAAGAAGGCGACAGTGAGCGCATGCACCTGGTGCTGCTCGATGGCGAGATTGAAGCAGAGCGGTCATGGTCCACGCCAGATGGACGCGAACACGCCACTACCTGGAAACTGGCGCCGCCGGAAACAGGGATGGGATTCTCGTTTCTAGGCTCTGCCTCGCGCGTGCGCGTGCGTGCCCTTTCCGATGCGCGCTACCTCACCATCGACAGCGACCTGGTCGACGAACTGGCCGGCTGGAACCAGCGCTTCACCGAGGAATTCAATGCCGACCCCGAACTCGAACGGCGCATGGGCCTCATCAAGCAAATCGGCGTTTTCCGCGACCTTCCGCTGGAAAATGTCAGCGAGGCTTTCAAGCGCATGAAGAAACGCAAAGTACAGGCAGGCGAATCTGTCGTCACCCAGGGTGAGAAAGGCGATGCCTTCTACCTCATCGACACTGGCGAAGCTGAAATCATCCGTACTGATCCCATGACTGACGAAACGAACCACGTGGCCCAGATCGGGCCGGGCGACAGTTTTGGAGAAGAGTCGCTCCTGCAGGAAGGCTACCGCAACGCCACGGTCAACATGATCACCCCCGGCCAACTGCTTGTATTGGAGAAATCCGATTTCGACGCCTTGATCAAACCCACCTTCGTCGAAGAAGTCACCGCAGAACAGGCCATGGAAATGATCGGTAGCGGCAAGGCCAGCTGGATCGACTGCCGCTACGACATGGAATACGAAGAGTCGCACATTCCCGGCGCCCAACTGCTGCCGCTGGACACCCTCCGCTCCCAAATCCACCTGCTCGATCCGGATGCGACCTACGTCGTCTATTGCCGCAGCGGCCGCCGCAGCAAGGCTGCTGCATTCATCCTGCGCGAACGTAATCTGAAAGCAGTATCCATGGCCGGCGGCATCAAGGGCTGGCCTTACGAGGTAGAGATTCCCTCAATCGAGTAACGTGCAATCAAGGAGTAAGCACCAGGGTGTATTCAACCGACACGGGTATTCCCTGCTTACTGCGCGGATTCGCTTTCCGGCTCGTCCGGCGATTGGTTCTCTTCGGCATGGCGCGCCTGATCCAGATGCGCCTGGATGGCATGCACCAGCGGCTGGCAGCCTTCGCCATTGATCGCGGAAATCACGAACACCGGACCAGTCCAGCCGTACTCGCTGACAAAATCCTGCACCAGCTTTTCCCTGTCTTCAACCGGGACCAGGTCGAGCTTGTTCAGCACCAGCCAGCGCGGCTTGTTGTAGAGCGACTCGTCATATTTGCGCAGCTCCTCGACGATGGCACGCGCATCCTTGACCGGATCGGCCCCATCCCAACTCGGTGATATGTCCACCAAATGCAACAAAATCCGGGTGCGCGCCAAATGGCGCAGAAACTGATGTCCCAGACCGGCGCCTTCCGCCGCGCCTTCGATCAGGCCTGGAATGTCGGCAATAACAAAGCTCTTGTCGGTACCCGCCCGCACCACGCCCAGATTTGGGTGCAAAGTGGTAAATGGATAGTCCGCCACTTTGGGACGCGCAGCGGAGACAGCGCGGATGAAGGTCGACTTGCCGGCATTGGGCATGCCCAGCAAGCCTACGTCGGCAAGGACTTTCAATTCCATGTGGAGGTTGCGCTCTTCGCCCGGCGTACCCTTGGTATGCTGACGCGGTGCGCGATTCACGCTGGACTTGAAATGCACATTACCAAGCCCGCCCTTGCCGCCCTGTGCCAGCAAGGCACGGGCGCCGTCACGGTCAAGATCGGCCATGGGCTCGCCGGAATCGACATCAGTGATCACCGTACCCACGGGAACACGGATGAAAACATCCTCCGCGCTTTTTCCGTAACACTGCGAGCCGCGCCCGGCTTCGCCGTTCTTGGCCTTGAATATGCGGGTATACCTGAATTCGATAAGCGTGTTGATGTTGCGGTCCGCCACGGCATAAACGCTACCGCCATGGCCGCCGTCACCGCCGTCCGGCCCGCCCTTGGGAATGAACTTCTCACGACGGAACGAAGCCGAGCCGTCGCCGCCCTTGCCGGCAAGCACACTGATTTTGGCTTCATCTACAAATTTCATTTCAGGTTCCTGAAAACGAGCCCGCAAAAACATCATGGGCTGGCGAGTTTCGTCGCAGCCAAATCAAAAAAGCCCTGCCGGAATAAACAAAGCCCTGCCGAGGCAGGGCTTTATGGCAGTGCTTGCCTGTCCGGCTTAAGCTGCGATCGGTTCGATTCTGACAGTACGACGCCTGAGTGCGCCCTTGACTTCGAACTTGACCACGCCGTCCACCTTGGCAAAGAGGGTGTGATCCTTGCCCATGCCGACGTTGTCGCCGGGGTGATATTCGGTACCGCGCTGGCGCACGATAATGTTGCCAGCAACAACTTCCTGACCGCCGTAGCGCTTGACGCCCAGACGTTTGGATTCCGAGTCGCGGCCGTTACGTGAACTGCCGCCTGCTTTTTTGTGTGCCATGACTTAACTCCTTATCAGGCGGAAATGCCGGAAATCTGCACTTCCGTGTAATGCTGGCGATGACCCTGAGTCTTGCGGTAATGCTTACGGCGCTTCATCTTGAAGATGCGCACTTTGTCGCCCTTGCCGTGGGACACCACAGTCGCCTTGACCGCCGCGCCGGGAACGAGGGGCGTGCCAACCTTGACGTTATCGCCATCGGCTACCATCAACACCTGATCAAATGCAATCTCGGCGCCGACATCGGCTTCCAGCTTCTCTACTTTGAATTTATCGCCCGAGGCTACGCGATACTGCTTGCCACCGGTTTTTATGACCGCATACATCGTGGTCTCCAACAATGTTGTTTCGGAAAGGCGGAAATTCTAATCAAAAGCGTAACTTAGGTCAAACTCTTTGTTGACCCGGCCCATAACCGGGAAAACCCGGCATTCTGTTAATATTGCGGCCTTTCCAAATACCGCAGCTCTCGTGTCCTTCGAATCCCTGCAAACCTTCCTGGCCGGTGACATGCAAGAGGTGGACCGGATTATCCGCGCCCGCCTCCACTCCGAAGTCGTCCTGGTGCGCCAGGTATCCGAATACATCATCAACAGCGGCGGCAAGCGCCTGCGCCCGGTGCTGGTAATTTTATCCTCGGGCTGTTTCGGCTACCAGGGAAAATCCCATCACGAGCTGGCAGCGGTAGTG
>JAHENE010000144.1 GCA_024643305.1 Thiobacillaceae bacterium
GTGTGCTTGCCGCGCCAACCCAGATTCGTTTGCGAGGCCAGCGCCACTTCCATGACTGGCGCAGAGTCGGTGAAAACCCGGTAAGCGAATGGTCCGATGACCGCTTCAATACGCGTCGCCAATTTCTGCAGACGCTCGCGCAGCACCTTGTGATAATCGCGCCCCAAGGCATAGCGTGAAACATAGGCCAGCGCAGGGTCGCCCAGCACGTGGTCCGCAGGTTCGGCTTTGCTTGGCCAGTAGGGCAGGCGTGCTGTAATGACGCTGATCGTACCCGCCACTAATTCATCGGGCCGGGTGCGCTTCGTGCCGTGTGCGGCCATATAATCCATGTCACCGTGATAACCCTTGTCCAGCCAGTGCAGCAAATCTTTTTCAGTCTGTGCCAGCGTAATGCCGCTGATGCCGACATCGGAAAAACCGAGTTCGCGGCCCCATGTGGCGATATCACGCGCAAGCCTCTGGTAGTCAATTGAATCATGCATAAAGCTGATGATACCGCTGTCCTGACCATGTCACTGCCCGATGAGGCGGCCACGCTGGCCTTGGGCGCAAAGCTTTCCGGCCTGCTGAAACCGGGATGGGTCGTGTACTTGCGTGGTGACCTTGGGGCGGGCAAAACAACGCTGGTTCGGGGGTTGTTAAGAGTGCTGGGTTATGAGGGGCGTGTCAAAAGTCCAACATATACCTTGCTCGAATCTTATGAATTATCTAGATTTATCTTGCAACACTATGATTTATATCGCATGATTGATCCAAGAGAGTGGCTGGATGCAGGATTTCGAGATGACTGCAACGCCAACTCGCTTTGTATTGTGGAATGGCCCGAGAAAGCCAAAGGTCTGCTGCCCAAGCCGGATCTGGAAATTCATCTCGAAGTGGCAGGCGAGGGCAGAACCGCGCGCATCGAGGCGCTTTCCGCACAAGGCAGGAAGGAGATGCAGATATGGCAGGGACACGATCACTCAAACCGCTAGTGGCTTGGCTGGTATTGATGTTGCTCAATACTGCCGCTTTTGCGGCCACACTTACTGCAACACGCATTTGGCCCTCTCCGGATTACACACGCATCACGCTTGAATCGGATGCGCCCATCAGCTTCAAACATTTCACGCTTGGTAACCCGGACCGGCTGGTGGTTGACCTCGAAGGCCTTGATCAAAATGAGGCGCTTGCGAATCTGCCAGCGATGATCAATCCCAATGATCCCCTTGTGGCGAACGTGCGTAGCGCACTAAACCGCCCTGGTGTGACGCGCATCGTTTTTGAGCTCAAGTCCCCCGTGAAACCTTCGGTATTTGCCTTGAAGCCCCTGGGCGAATATGGACATCGGCTGGTGATTGACCTGTATTCGGCCGCATCGGCCGATGCCATCCAGGCGCTGGCACAGGGCCAGTCTCCTGCCAGTTTGCCCAACCAGACCGATTCCACAGTAAATTCACCGCAGCCTAACACCACGCCCAAATATGAACGGCTGATGATGGTTGCCATCGATGCCGGACATGGCGGCGAAGACCCTGGTGCCAGGGGCGCCAGTGGCAGCCAAGAGAAAAACATTACGCTGATGGTTGCGCGCAAGCTCAAGGAAAGAATCGATGCCGAACCCAACATGCGCGCCTATCTTACTCGGGATGGCGACTACTTCATCCCGCTGCACGATCGGGTTGTGAAAGCGCGCGGGGTCAAGGCCGACCTGTTCGTATCGGTGCATGCCGATGCCTTCATCAGACCTGAGGCGCGTGGTTCATCGGTATTTGCGCTTTCCGAGAATGGTGCCACTTCTGCTGCGGCCAGATGGTTGGCAAAAAAGGAAAACGAGGCTGATCTGATCGGCGGTGTCAACATCGACGTCAAGGACCAGTACCTAAAGCGCACGCTGATCGATCTCTCGCAAACCGCGACTATCAACGACAGTCTGCGCCTCGCCAAATATGTGCTGAATGAAATCGGCGAGGTGAATACCCTGCACAAGAACGAAGTGGAGCAGGCTGGTTTTGCTGTGCTTAAAGCACCCGATATTCCTTCCATCCTGGTTGAGACTGCCTTTATTTCCAATCCGGAAGAAGAAAAACGGCTTGCTGACGAAGCATACCAGGACAAGCTCGCCAATGCCATATTGACTGGCATCAAGGCATATTTTGACAAGCATCCCCCTGCTGCCAGGACACGAGTGGCCAGAGAAATATAAGAAGCTGTTGGGCGCATATAATTCGGTATGCGTCCCATTAAAGTCCTTCCCGACCTTCTCATTTCACAAATCGCTGCGGGCGAAGTGGTCGAACGGCCAGCATCGGCGCTCAAGGAACTCATCGAGAACAGCCTGGATGCGGGTGCCAGCCGAATCGACATCAAGCTCGAACAAGGCGGGACAAAGCTACTATCCGTACAGGATGACGGGGCGGGGATTTCAGCAGATGAATTGCCCCTGGCGCTGGCACGCCATGCCACCAGCAAGATCGGCGCGCTGGAAGATCTGGAACGCGTAGCCAGTCTCGGTTTTCGTGGCGAGGCGCTGGCCAGCATGGCCTCCGTTTCGCGTGTCAGTCTTGCCAGCCGAACACATACTGATTCACATGCCAGCCAGATCGAAGCCGAAGGCACGGCCCCGGGCTTGGTCAAACCTGCTGCGCTTTCGGCTGGCACCACGGTTGCAGTGGCCGATCTTTTTTTCAATACCCCGGCACGTCGCAAGTTCCTGAAGTCTGAAGCAACCGAGTACGCCCATTGCGCCGAGGTCGTGCGCCGCATGGCGCTTTCCCGCCCGGATGTGGCGTTCACCCTGACGCATAACGGCCGCGTGCAACTGCGCTACCCGGCGCAGTCTCTCGATGAGCGCATCGGGGCTGTGCTGGGCGATGATTTCGTCGCAGCTGCGGTGGCGGTCGATGCGCAGAGCGGGCCCTTGCATTTGAAAGGTTTGGCGGCATTGCCTGCCTACTCCAAGAGCGGGCGTGATGCGCAGTATGTTTTCGTCAACGGACGTTTCGTGCGCGACAAAGTTGTGGCGCATGCCCTGCGCGAGGCTTACCGCGACGTGCTGCATCATGACCGCTACCCGGCGTATGCGCTATTCCTGAGCCTGCCGCCCGAAGGGGTGGACGTTAACGTGCATCCAGCCAAGACCGAGGTGCGCTTTCGTGATTCCAGAGGCATACATCAGTTTCTTTTCCATGCCGTCGAGCGCGCCCTTTCCGGGGGCGCGGCAGAAGCCCGGCAGGCCGTGCATCAGGCACCGATTGAACACAGGGCAGAAAATGCTGCTTACGGTTCATCTCGGCCCCAGATGTTCGCTACTCAATCGGCAATGCAGTTGCAGGCAAGCGAGGCGCTTGCCTTCTACGAAACATTGTCGCGTTCTGCAGATATTCCGCAGGCGGAAAATGAGCCTGCCCAAGATTATCCCCTCGGCTTTGCGCTTGGCCAATTGCACGGCGTCTACGTGCTGGCGCAAAACGCCCAGGGCCTGGCAATAGTCGACATGCATGCCGCGCATGAACGCGTGGTGTATGAAAAACTCAAGTGCGCGCTGGATGCCCGCAATGTGCCGACGCAGACCCTGCTTATCCCTGTGACAGTGACGGCAGACGAGCGCGATGTTGCCGCCATCGGTGACAACGCGGATGCGCTCTCCGGTATCGGTTTTGACATTCACCCGATCGCGGCCAATACGGTTGCCGTACGTGCAGTGCCGGCCCTGCTCAAGGACGCGGACCCGCTGGCGCTTACCCGCGACATCTTGCGTGAGATTCGCGAATTTGGTGTCAGCCGACTGATTACCGAACGGCGCAATGAACTGCTGGGCACGCTGGCCTGCCATGGTGCCGTGCGCGCAAACCGTAAGCTGAGCATCCCGGAAATGAACGCCCTGCTGAGGGAAATGGAAGCCACCGAGCGTGCTGGACAATGCAACCATGGCCGTCCTACATGGTTTCAACTCAGCATGGCAGACTTTGATAAATGGTTCCGGCGCGGCGAGTAGTTTGCTGACGCTGTACGAAACCACCACGTATAATTGAACACAAAAATATGGTCAGCAACCCAATCATGAACACTTCAGCAAATCCGGAATATCTCGTCATTACCGCCAACGGCGAAGACCAGGTTGGACTGGTGGAAAAATTCACCAACCGTATCCTCGATGCCGGCGCCAACATCGAAGCCAGCCGCATGGCGGTATTGGGCGGGCAGTTTGCCATTCTCATGCTGATATCCGGCCCCTGGAACGCGTTGTCCAAGCTGGAAGACCTGATGCCCTCCATCGGCGAGCAATTGAACCTGGCAATCATCTGCAACCGCACGCGCGAGCGCGAACTCGCAAAGCCCATGGTGCCCTATCATGTTGAAGTGGTTTCCATGGACCATCCCGGCATTGTCAACAAACTGTCGAGTTTCTTTGCCAAGCGCGGCATCAACATCGAAGAGCTCAATACCAGCACCTATCCGGCCGCACACACCGGTACGCCCATGTTCTCGGTGCAGATGACTGTCGGCATTCCTGCCGACATGCATTTGGCCAGCCTGCGCGGTGAATTTCTTGATTATTGCGACGAGCTCAATCTCGATGGCACGCTGGAACCGTCCAGAATTTAAGACGCCAGCCGTTTGCGGCCTGTAATCAGGCCCGGGTTTCCACCCGCATCGACAAATCCACCGCACGCACATGCTTGGTCAGGCTGCCGATGGAGATTCGCTGCACACCGGTTTCGGCAACAGCGCGGATATTGTCGAGCGTGATGTTTCCGGAGGCTTCCAGCACAGCACGGTTGCCGGTGATTTTAACGGCAGTGCGCATTTGCCCGGGACTGAAATTATCCAGCAGGACAAGTTTGGCGCCGGCTTGCAGTGCCTCCTGTAACTCATCCAGTGTCTCCACCTCGATCTGGATCGGCACGCCGGCATTGAGCGCAAAGGCCGCCTGCAGTACCAAGGTAATGCCGCCAGCGGCGGCGATGTGGTTTTCCTTGATGAGTATGCCGTCGTAGAGTCCCGTGCGCTGATTGGCGCCACCGCCTACGCGGACCGCATATTTTTGTGCGATGCGTAAGCCTGGCAATGTCTTGCGCGTATCCATCACTACTGCGGCAGTTCCCCTGATCGCCTCGGAATATTGTTTCGTCGTGGTGGCTGTGCCGGACAGGGTTTGCAGGAAATTCAGCGCCGGGCGCTCGGCGCTCAGAAGAGCACGGGCATTACCCTCGATTTCGCACAACAGTTGACCGGCGTGGATGGCATCGCCTTCCTGCGCATGCCAACGGATGGCGGCCTTGGTGTCCAATGCATGAAAACAGGCTTCAAACCATGCCGATCCGCACAATACGGAATCTTCACGGCAGACCACGCGGGCATGGGCATGAAGTTCGGCTGGCAACAGGCTGGCAGTCAGATCGCCGGGGCCAATGTCCTCGGTAAGCGCAGCGGCGGTATTGACCAGCACAGCCTCCTGCAATTGACGGATTTCTTCGGCAGAGAGGCCGGGAATGAATGCTTGGGTGTTCATGGCGACATTATGCCCGAGCGACACGCTTGAAAAACCCGCGGTCTTCCCCACATTTG
>JAHENE010000145.1 GCA_024643305.1 Thiobacillaceae bacterium
TGGAGATGTTGTAGGGCAGGTTGCCGCAAACCCTGATCTTGTTTTGACCGGATTGCTCCGCTTCGCTCGCAATGATCTTGAAATCGAATTTCAGTGCGTCACCTTCGTGGATGATGAGACGCTCGGGTGGGTAGGTTTTTTTCAGCCGGGAAATGATGTCGCGATCCAGTTCCACCACATGCAGACGTGGTGTGCGTTCCAGCAGAGGCCGGGTCAGCGCACCCAGGCCTGGTCCGATTTCCACCAGCAACTCATCGGGCCTGGGATTGATGGCATTGACGATGGCGTGGATGATGCCGTCGTCCACCAGAAAATGCTGCCCGAATCTTTTTCTGGGAATGTGCTTCATGCGCGCTTTGCGGCAAGCTCAATGGCCAGCCTTATAGCAGCAAGCAGGCTGCCGGTTTCTGCCTTGCCTGTGCCGGCCAACTCCAGCGCCGTGCCATGATCGACCGAGGTGCGGATGAAAGGCAGTCCCAACGTGACATTGACACCCTCGCCGAAGCTGGCGTATTTCAGTACGGGCAGGCCCTGGTCGTGGTACATGGCCACCACCGCATCGGCTGGCTGCTTGCGAAGTTGAGCAAACAGGGTATCGGCAGGCAGAGGGCCGGAAAGATTCATTCCCTGTGCGCGTAGGCTATTGAGCACAGGCTCGATGATGTCGATTTCCTCGCGGCCCATGTGGCCGGATTCGCCGGCATGGGGGTTGAGGCCGCAAACGGCGATGCGCGGTTTGGCAATACCAAACTTTTCGACCAGATCCTTGTGCAGGATGGTAATGATTTCGGTGAGCGAATCGCCAGTGATGGCGGCGGATACTTCCTTGAGCGGCAGATGCGTCGTCGCCAGCGCCACGCGCAGCCCAGCGCCCGTCAACATCATGACAACTTTTTTCGTGCCGGATTTTTCTGCCAGGTATTCGGTATGGCCGGTAAAGGGGATGCCTGCATCGTTGATCACACCCTTGTGCACGGGGCCTGTGACCATTGCGGCGTAGTTTCCGTTCATGCAGCCTTGCAAAGCGTTATCCAGCAAGGCCAGCACATGTCGGGCGTTACGCGAATCGAGCTTGCCAGCCGTTACCGCTGCCGCCAGTGGAAATGACTGCACGGCGAGCTGACCCGGGGCGTGAACGGGCGTCTCATCGCCTGGCTTGAGTTCAATGAACTTGACGGCTTTCCCTGATTGATGCGCACGCGCTGACAGAACTTCCTGGTTGCCAAGCACGCGCAGCCGGTAGGGCAGGGTGGATGCAGTCAGTGCGATGGCAAGGTCGGCGCCAATGCCGGCAGGTTCGCCGCAGGTATAGGCAATGACAGGAAATGAACTCATGGGCAATGGCGGGAGAAAAAAGGCCGCCAAAACGGGCGGCCTTTGGGGTTGTTAAGGAAGTGCTTACTCAAGCGGGCGGATCTCGACATAGGCTTCATCACGAATCTGCCTTACCCAGTCATCAACAGCCTCGTCAGCCTTGCGCTCGCGGATGGATTGCCGCGCCAGCAGGCGCTGTCTTTCAGCGGTGACGTCTTGCTGGCGGCGTTCCTGCACCTGGATAAGATGCCAGCCGAAGGGACTTTGAACGATCTGGCTGAGCTCGCCCGGCTTCAATGCATTCATGGCGCGCTCAAACTCTGGCACGGTGTCACCGGGGTTTACCCAGTTCAACTCACCGCCTCTGGCTGCGCTGCCGGCATCTTCGGAATACTGTCTGGCCATGTTTTCGAATTTCTCGCCGCCCTGCTCAATCCTCTCGCGGATTTGGGTCAGTCGGTTGATTGCGTCCGATTCGGAAGTAAGCTCGCTGGGTTTGATGAGGATGTGGCGTGCCCTGGTTTGGGTAATGACGGTGGGCACATCCTTGCCGCGCTTGTCATTGAGCTTGATGATGTGGAATCCGTTTGGACTTTTGATCAGATCGCTTGACTGTCCGGGCTTGAGGTTACGCACTGTATCCAGAAACAGGGAAGGGATTTGTCCGGCATTTCTCCAGCCCAGGCTCCCCCCCTCAAGGGCGTTGGGTGTGTCCGAGTAGGTGGCGGAGAGCTGTTCGAAAGCTACGCCTTTGGCAAGTTCGTTGACAATGTCCTGTGCGCGCGAACGGCGTGCCTGTGTTTGCTCAGGCGAGGCGTTTTCCGGGACGGTGACAAGAATGTGGGATAAATTGAATTCCTCATCCTTACCAAGATCGGTTTGGCTTTTGAGGTAGCTGTCAATTTCAGCATCGCTTATCGAAAGCCGGCTTTCCACTTCGCGCTCGCGGACGCGCGTCACCAGGATTTCATTGCTGATTTTTTCGCGAAACTGGTCGAAACTGACACCGTCGTTTGCCAAAGCCGCCTTGAGTTGGTCCAGGTTCATTTTGTTCTGCTCGGCAATGCGCTGCACCGCGCGTTCAACTTGCGCCGGGTCGACGCGCAATCCGGATTTCTTTGCGTGCTGCAACATGGCGCGCTCGGTGATTATGCGTTCCAGCGTCTGCTGTTCCAGCAGCTTGCGTGGCGGCAACTGGATGTTTTGTTTGCGCAATTGCTCCACCGCCTTCTTGTAACGCTGATCCAGCTCGCCACGAGTGATGACATCGTCGTTGACGATGGCCGCGATCTGGTCGATAGGCTGGATTGCCGACGCAGCTTGTGTGGCAGCTGCAAAACAGGCCATCAGGAAAAGCTTATTGAGTCTGGAATTCATTGGTTGGTGTGTATCCTGGAATGCTTTCTTTAAGTGCGCTCAACGGGCTGGCGCCAAGCCGGCCCAGGCCTTTCAGCTCAAGCTGAAGGTAGAACGCGTTGCTTACGTCCTTCTCGGCCGTGGTGATGCGCTGCAGCATCCCGCGTAGCACCCAGCACCCCCCATTATATTCAAGTCCCGTCAGTCCTTCGACCAGGTTGTTATCCTTGAGCGAATAATTGGCCCGGAACAATCCATAAAGCCTGCGGTTAAGAGGCCACTGAATGGCGGTATCCACTTGCTCTACAGAACCGTCGATGAAACGGTACCCTACGCTGGCCGCTTTGCCTTCGGCCGGACGATAACTGGCAGATACGGTGGTCTTTATGGTTTTCCCCAAGTCGGTGTCGAACTGCCAGCCACTGTCCAGGCGCCAGGCATGGTTTATCTGGCCGGATACAAGGGCAAGCAAATCAGTGGACTTGCTGTCACGCGCCGGAGTTCCCGGGAAAGTCACCTTCTGGGTGTCGAAATAATAACGCTGTGCAATAGCCAGCTTGAGTCTTTCCAGTCCGCTGCTCTCTTCAATAAAACGGCTGGTCATGGCCAGCGTGAGCTGGTTGGCATCACTGATGCGGTCTCCGCCGATATACTGGTTTTCAGTGAAAATCTGGGCAAAGCTCAGATCAAGCAGTGCCGTGTCGAAAATCGGAATGTTGTTCTGGTCGCGGTAGGGCGCGTAAACGTAGTAGGCGCGCGGTTCCAGGGTTTGCAGGTAACGATCGCCTCTGAAGTCCATATCGCGCTCGAACTTCAGGCCCGTATCGAGGCTGGCGACGGGAAGGCCGCGATCCATGCTGGAGGGATTGCCGGGCAAGGCTTGGTCGATGTTGTAATACGTGTAGTGGTAGCCGATCTTGGGCGTGATAAAGAATGAGCTGTTGCTGTAGGGCAGTCCAAAGCTCGGGTAGAGCGTAATACGGTCGCCGCCACCGACTTGTGGAATGGGTGCGGCGGGGTTTGGGTTGGGGTGGTGAAAGTGGGTGTACTCGGTTTCCAACTCGGTTTGGACAAGCCCCAATTTCTGGGTGGCAGACAAAGTTAGCTGCGGCAGGCGAAAGTAAGGGGTCTGAAGAATGGGTTGATCGGGGTCCTGCAAAACCTGTAATTGCTGCACCTGCAGTCCTGCATGCCACCAGTCGCCGGAGTAAGCGAGCGAACCCTCCTGGGGCAGGATCGAGCGCGAGGTCACGTTGAGCTGGTTGGACAGATCGCGAAAATAGTTGTCATCCGATACACGCTCGAAATTAACCTGGCCTTGCAGACGAGGATTGAAATCCTGGGCATGTTTCAATGCGACCAGCCAGCGTGAGCGATCAGCGTCCTGATCTTTGGGCAAATATTCCAGCGTTGTCTCGCCATGATAAGACGGCGTCAGGTAGCGGAATTCTCCCCCGAACTGCAAACCGCGTGTGGCCAGGAATCGCGGGTACAGGGTGGCGTCGTAATTGGGCGCAAGGTTGAAGTAATAAGGCAGGGTGACATCCAAGCCACTCTTGCCGGTAATGCCAATGGTTGGCGCCAGGAATCCGGATTTGCGCGCATCATTCAGCGGGAAATCTGCCCACGGTGTGTAGAGCAGGGGCACATTCTTGAACGAAAGCAAGACATTGCGCGCCGTACCCGTTTGCTGACCCTGGTCGATTTCGAGGTCGACAACTTTTAGTTGCCAGTCATCGTTGTCGATCGGGCAGGTGGTGTAGGTGGCTTCCTTGGCTGCAAATTTGTCCTGCCCAAGCAGTTCAAGGGATTCGGCATCTCCGCGCGCTGTGAACTGCCTGTCTTTGGCAGGCAATATCCGGTAGTGCGGATCGGTCAGCATGCCGGTGTTGCTGTCAAGTTTCAGCTTGAGCGTGCTGGCGGTGATCACCATGTTCGACTGTTCCAGCCGAATATTGCCCCTGGCATCCACCTGTTCCTGACTGTGGTCGTAACGCAAGGTGTCGGCAAAAAAGTTCTGCCCGGCCTTGCGCGCTTCGACTTTGCCGCTTGCCTCGATCGTATTCGCGTTGATAGATTCAATCTGGTCTGCGGAAAGGAAAAGCGGACCCTCGTCACCTGCAACCCTGGAACCGCGAAGTTCGGTGTCTGTTTTCAGGACAAATGGAATCTCATCCGCATGGCTGGATGTCCATGAGGTCAGAGCTAAAAAGGAAAGCGCCAGGTTCAGCCGCAAGCGGTAAAATCCGTATTTTTATTCAAGTTGGTAAGCATGGAGCGTTTGCAAGCCCTGCAGGAATGGGTGGGCAGGGAAATAGGAACGGAAAGTTTCGATCTGGCTCCGGCCTCGAGCGATGCAAGTTTCCGCCGCTATTTTCGCGCCACATTCAATGGCCGCCATTATATCGCCATGGATGCCCCTACGGAGCATGAAGATTGCCGGCCATTCATTCATGTGGCAAAACTGTTCGGTGAGGCGGGTGTGAATGTGCCCAAGGTGCTGGCACAGGACCTGAGCCAGGGTTTCCTGCTCTTGAGCGACCTTGGCAGCACGACCTATCTTTCAGCCCTCAACGAGGGCAATGCCCGCGAGTTGTATCTGGAAGCCAATGCCGCGCTGGTAAAGATACAGCTTGCCAGCAAGCCCGGGCCGCTTCCGGAATATGACCGCGCCATGCTCACGCGTGAACTCAAGCTGTTTCCCGAGTGGTACGTGGCCAAACACCTGGCCGCGAGCCTGACGTCTGCGCAGCAGGAAACCTTGCATGCCGTGTTCGAGCGCGTGCTGGCCAATAATCTCGCGCAGCCACAGGTTTACGTGCACCGCGACTATCATTCGCGCAATTTGATGGTGTC
>JAHENE010000005.1:0-18393 GCA_024643305.1 Thiobacillaceae bacterium
CAATTGCTATGAGATCGAACGCGCAATCCCCTACCAGCCCGTGATCGACCTCATCACGCGCGCGCTCGATCGCGTATCAACCCCGGCCCTGCGCACCCTGGCGCCCGTGTCGCTTGCCGAGCTTGCTGCCCTGGTGCCGGAGATCGCTGAACGTTTTCCAGATCTGCCGCAGTTGTCCAATGATTTTCCCGAGGCGCGGCAAGCGCGCCTGTCGCGTGCGGTGGACCAGCTTCTGGAGGCGTCAAGAGGCGGTCGTCCGGCTGTACTCATGGTGGACGATATCCAGTGGGCCGACGACGCCAGTGCGCAAGTGCTGCATTACCTCGCGCGCCATGCCGCGCAGCGCCCGGTGCTGGTGATCTATGCTTATCGGGATGAAGCGGTCGACAGTGACGAGCGGTTTGCACATCTGACCAACAGCTTGCTCCGGGATGCGGGCGCACACCTTGTGCCGCTCTCGCGGTTTGGCCTAACTGATACCGAAGAGCTTGTCGTGGCGCTCGCTGATGCCAGGCTTGGCGCTCCTGATCTGGCCGAGCGCCTGCATCGCGAAACCGAAGGCAACCCTTTCTTCCTGATGTCTATCCTGCAATCCCTGAGCGAGGGCGAAACACGCCTGAAAACCCGCCGGACTGACGAACCTGGATTGCTTCCGGATGCCTTGCGTGCCGCCGTGCGTGCGCGCCTTGCACACGTGCCAAAAGAAATCCGGCCGACACTCGAAACCGCCGCTGTCCTCGGCCGGCGCTTCGACTTCGATACCCTTCTTGACGTGACTCGCGAGCCGGAGGAACAACTTCTCGACGCGGTGGAGGCGCTGGTCAAGCGGCGCTTGCTGCGCGAGGAACCCGAAGGCGGCGTATACGACTTCAGCCACGACAAACTGCGCGAGGTGGTTTATCGCGATATCGGTGGGACTCGGCGCAGACTGTTGCACCGCTCGGTGGCGGAAGCCCTGGAACGGCTCAGCGATAACACAATGCACGAACGCGATGCCCAGCTTGCCGAGCACTACGAACGCGCACACGACTGGTCGAATGCACTGCATTACCTCGTTCTCGCCGGAGAACACTCGCAGAGGCTGTTCGCAATGCGCGATGCCCTGCACTGGCTGGATCGAGCCGTCGCGTTGTCCGAGTCGCACCCGCAGTCGCTGGATGCGCAGCAACGTCTTTCGCTCTACGAACAGCGTGGCGCGGCGCGCGCACAGGCTGGTCAGACGCAAGGCGCCGTCGCCGATATCCGCCGCGTCATTGATGAATTGCGTGCCATTGGAGAACGCGATAAAACGCGCGATGCGCTGATTCAACTGGGTATGGCCTATCGGCGCGCAGACCAATATGAAGAGGCGACGGCCTGCCTTACCGAGGCGCTAACGGAGTCTCGTGCGATGAACGACGAGCGCCATGCTGCCGATACCCTCTATCACCTTGGGACGGTCGCGTGGAGCACCGGGCAGAATGATCAGGCGATCAGTTTCCACCAGCAGGCAGTCGATATCTGCGAGCGCACCGCTTTCACTGATCTTGTCGCAGTGCAGGCCTACCACGGCCGTGGCGAGGCGTATTTTGCAAATGCCGAGCCTGCGGCGGCAATCGCGTATTACACCCGTTCCCTTGAGCTTGCCCGAGGCATTGGCGACAAAAGTTACGAGTCCGAGAACCTGATGATGATTGGCCACGCCTGCGTAGGCACCAGAGGGATAGGCGACTATATTCGCGCCATGATCAGCTTCGAGGCCGCGCTAGACATCGCGCGCACTGCGGACCTGCAATGGCACCTTGGCCCCACGTTGCTGGGCCTTGACCATGTGCGCGCGTGCATGGGGCGCTACGGCGAGGCGTGGCTTGCCATGCAGAAGACCCTGAGCTGGCTTGAAAGCCTCGGCCAGGCTCGCTATCAGTTCATTGCCTATGATTGCATTGGCAATCTCCTGCTCGATCTCGATCTGAACGAGCAGGCGGTTGAACAGATGGAGCAGGGAATCGCACTTGGCAACGACACCGGCATCCTGTTCTGGCGCACCGCGCTGGAAACGCACCTCGCCGTCGCACGGTTCAGGCTGGGACAGAAGGATGTCGTGCCGGCGCTTGAGGCAGCGCTTGAAAAAACGCGCAGCACCTCGGAGCGCTACATGATGATCCGCTGTCTTGACGGCCTGGCGGAGATTTCGCTTGCGGCGGGTAATGCAAGCCGCTGCCGCGCGTATGGTGAAGAACTTCTCGCGATCGCCCAACCCAATGGCCTGCGCGAAATCGAGGCAGTCGCGCGACGCTGGCTTGGCGAAGCCTTGCTGGCGGAAAAAGATTACGCGGGCGCGCAGCCGGAGCTTACCCAGGCTGCGACGCTGGCGGAGGATGTCGGCCGTGTGCGCCTGCAGATGGATGCGCAATCCGCACTGGCTCGCTTGCTTGGTGCGCAGGGCCGGCACGACGTGGCGCAACAACACGACGCCAAGGCGCGCGCGGTTGCAGAAGCTATCGAGAAGAGTCTGGAATCCTCTGGGCTTGAGGCGCGGCTCTGCTTTAGCTGACAGAAAGTGTTTCTGATCCCCAAGGGCGGACGATGACGGTCTGCGCTCAAGCATTCTTCGCGCATACGGCAAGGCGGGAAGCGCACAGGGATGGTCAATGCAAAACGCCCCGATCCGGGGCGTTTTGTCTTTGCGGTGCCTGAAAGGATTTCAGTTCAAATCAGGCGGCCTGCATGGGGATGGCATTACGCGTATCGATGATCCGGTTTTCGGCATTCACGTAAACCAGGGTTGGTTCATAGCGGGCGAGTTCCAGCTCGCTGTACTGCGAATAGGTGGCGATGATGACGATGTCGCCGGGTTGGGCCTTGTGGGCGGCCGCGCCGTTCACGGAAATAACGCCCGAACCGCGCTGGGCGCGGATGGCATAGGTGGTGAAGCGCTCGCCGTTGCTGACGTTGTAAATCTGGATCTGCTCATACTCGCGGATGTCCGCGGCATCAAGCAGGTTTTCGTCTATGGCGCAGGAGCCTTCGTAATGCAACTCCGAATGCGTGACGTGCGCGCGATGGAGCTTGGATTTGAGCATGGTTCGGGTCATAAGAGCCCCCGGTGAATCTATGAAGCTGAATTATAAGGGAATTGGCCCGGTTTCGACATTGTCGATGAGCCGGGTTTTGCCCAGCCAGGCGGCCCCCAGCACCACAAAATGCGTGTCGTTTTCCTCGGGTAGACCGAGATCCGGCCGGCGGACGCTGATGTAATCCACTTTCCAGCCATGCTGGTAGAGTGCATCCAGCGCCTGCACTTCCAGTTCCTCGAAATCGCGCCGCCCCAGGTTTAACGCGTCGGCAATGTGCCGGAGGCTGGAATAAAGGCGGGTGGCTTCGTGCCGTTCGGCGTCCGTGAGGTAGTCATTGCGCGAAGACAATGCCAGGCCGTCCGCGGCCCTCACGGTTTCCCCTGCCTGGATTTGGATTGGCAGATTGAGTTGCTCAGACATGCTACGGATCAGCGCAAGCTGCTGGTAATCCTTCTTGCCGAACACCGCCACACGCGGCTGCACCAGGTTGAAGAGTTTCAGCACGACGGTGAGCATGCCGCGGAAATGTCCGGGCCGGAATTTTCCGCACAACTCGTTGGCGAGTGCCGGCGGCTCGACGAAATAAGTCTGCGGCTGTGGATACATGTCTGCGAGCGAAGGCGCGAAAACCGCACTGCAGCCTGCTGCTTGCAGCTTGTCGCAGTCAGCGTCAAAGGTACGCGGATAGCGTTCGAAATCCTCGCCTGCGCCGAATTGCAGGGGATTGACGAAGATGCTGGCGATGACCGGCAGGCCGCTCAAGCGTGCCTGCTCAACCAGCGCAACATGGCCTGCATGCAGGTTGCCCATGGTCGGCACGAATGCGCAATCGGGGTGCGCGATCTTCCAGACTGCGAGCTCCGCAGGCGTATGCAGAATCTTCATCAGAAACTGTGTGCTGCTTCAGGGAAGGCGCCGGATTTTACGGCCTGCACATAAGCCCCGAGCGCGGCAGGGATGCTGCCTGCACCTGACATGAAGTTTTTCTAGAACTTGGGCGCCTGCGCATACAACCCCAGCACGTCGTACAGCACCAGCACCTGGGCAGAACAATCCGGGCCGGCGCCAATGCCGATGGTGGGTATGGTCAATGCGGCCGTTACTTCCGCCGCCAGTGTGGCCGGGACAGCCTCGAGCAACAACAATCCGGCACCTGCTTCCTGCATGGCGAGCGCGTCGGCCAGCAGCTGTTTGGCTTCCGCCTCGCCGCGACCCTGCACCTTGTATCCGCCAAGCTGGTTGACCGATTGCGGCAACAGCCCCAGGTGCGCGCATACCGGAATGCCGCGGCTGGTAAGGAAGCGCACGGTATCCACCATGACCGCGCCACCTTCGAGCTTGACCATGTGCGCGCCGGCAGCCATGAGCTTGGCGGCCGATGCGTAGGCTTGCTGCGGGCTTTGCTGATAGGTGGCAAAGGGCAGGTCGACCATGATGAAGGCGCGCTTCGTGCCGCGGGCCACGCAACGGGTGTGGTAGCTCATTTCCGAGAGCTTCACCGGCAAAGTGGAGTCGTGGCCCTGCATCACCATGCCGAGCGAATCCCCGACCAGGATGATGTCCACCCCGGCTTCATCCATCAGCTTCGCAAAGCTTGCGTCATAGCCGGTGAGTACGGCGATCTTTTCGCCGCGTTCGCGCATGGCCTTCAGCGTGGAGAGGGTGACAGGTTTGTTTTCCATAACTGCTATGCCGCGCGTGAGAAGAATTCGCGCTGTCCGCGCATTTTTTCCATGCGCTCCAGCAGCAGTCCGAAATCGTCCCCGCTTTTTACAAAATTGAGATTCTCGCTGTTCACCATCAGCACCGGCGCGGCGTCGTAGTGGTGGAAGAATTCACTGTAGGTGGCGGCCAGGCGGTCGAGGTAGTCGCCGCTCATGCCCTGTTCGTATTCGATGCCGCGACGCTTTACACGTTCACGCAGTTTGTCCAGCGGTGCCTGCAGGTAAATCACCAGATCTGGAACCGGCACCTGCAAGGCCAGGTCGTCATACACCTTGCGGTACAACTCGTATTCGTCGTTGTCGAGATTGAGTTTTGCAAACAGGCGGTCCTTGTCGATCAGGAAGTCCGACACGATGCTGTGGCGGAAGAGATCGCCCTGGGCAAGATGGCTGACCTGCTTGGCGCGGTCGAACAGGAAGTGCAACTGGGTGGCGAGCGCATAGCGCCTGGGGTCCTGGTAGAAGCGCGGCAGGAACGGGTTGTCGGCGGCATTTTCCAGCAGCAGATCGGCCCGCAGGTGCTCGCCCAGCCTGCGGGCGAGACTGGTCTTGCCCACGCCGATGGGGCCTTCCACTACGATATGCCGGAAGCGTGACAGCGGCATCATGCGGCTCCCTCGACCATTTGCAGCGGCGGCGTATGGCGATGCACGGATTGGTCGCCGCACAAGGCAAGCAGGGTGTCGGCGCGCCCCAGCCCGGGGATTGTAAGCAGGGGCGCGATTTCCAGCAGGGGCTGCAGTACAAAGGCCCGCTCATGCATGCGCGGGTGGGGCAGGGTGAGGTTTTCTTCGTGGAAGTGCGCAGCGCCATACAGCAGCAGATCCAGGTCCAGTGTGCGCGGCGCATTGCGGAAGGTGCGATTGCGGCCATGGCGGTGTTCGATGTCGAGCATGGCTTCGAGCAAGGCGCGCGGTGACAGGTGGGTTTCCAGTGCAACCACGGCGTTGATGAAATCGGGTTGCTCTGCATACCCGACCGGTGCCGTGGCGAACAGCGATGAACGCGCGGCCAGTAGGCTTTCAGGCAGGCGCGCAAGTTCGTTCATGGCCTGTTCAACCTGGCCTGCGGGATCATCGAGATTGGCACCAAGGCCGATGTAGGCAGTGACCATTATGTGATCTCTTCGCCTGGGGAAGCCGCCGCTTCGGATTTGGGTTTGCGGCGGCGACGGCGTTTGGGTTTGGGCCCGGTGTCCGCTTGCAGCATGGCCTTGCGCGATTCCTCGTCGGCGTCCTGAAATTCTGTCCACCAGTCGCCGAGCTCATGCGCCACTTCGCCGCTTTCGGCGCGGATCAGCAGAAAATCGTAGCCTGCGCGAAAGCGCGGGTGTTCCAGCAGCCGGAAGGGACGGCTGCCGGAACGGTGTTCAAACCTGGGTTGCAGCGCCCACACCTCCTTGATCATGCCGTCGAGGCGGCGCGGAATGGCAAGCAGCCCGCGCTGGGTTTCCAGCACCTCATCCATGGCGATGAACAAGGCGGGGATGGGTTTCTCGCCCTCGGCCTGAATTTCCTTCCAGCGTCTTTGCACCTGCGGCCACAGCAGACAGGCAAACAGGAAGCCGGGCGAAGCAGGCTTGTCTTCGTGGATGCGCTGGTCGGTGTTTTTCAGGCCGGCTTCGATAAAGCGCTTGCCCTGTTCATCGTCGAGGATGGTGTCCAGCAGTGGCAGCATGCCGTGATGCAGGCCCTCTGCGCGCAACTGGTGCACGCCGCGCACGGCATGGCCGGACATCAGGAGCTTGACCGCCTCGTCGAAAATGCGTGCGCGCGGCACGTTGTCCAGGAGTCCGGCCAACTCCGCTACCGGCTTGCGTGTGGCGGGGTCGATGTGGAAATCCAGCTTGGCGGCAAAGCGCGCAGCGCGCAGCATGCGCACCGGGTCTTCCCTGAATCTTGTCGCCGGATCG
This sequence comes from Thiobacillaceae bacterium, assembly GCA_024643305.1. Taxonomy (GTDB): domain Bacteria; phylum Pseudomonadota; class Gammaproteobacteria; order Burkholderiales; family Thiobacillaceae; genus UBA6918. Next base: position 6,693 of record JAHENE010000005.1, read on the forward strand.
CCGATCATGCGCAGGATTTTCTTTTTGCAGTCGGCCACGCCGTTGAAGTAGTCGTGGACTTCTTCGCGCAGCGGGTCGTAATACAGCGCATTTACGGTAAAGTCGCGGCGCGCGGCGTCTTCGGCCATGTTGCCGAAAATATTGTCTTCCAGGATGCGGCCGGTTTCGTCGGTTGGGCGCTCATCCTCTTCCTCGCCGTTTATGTTTCCGCCCGCGCGGAATGTAGTGACTTCGATGGTGTCGCGTCCGCACATGACATGCACGATCTTGAATCTGCGTCCGATGATGCGCGAGCGGCGGAACAGGCGGCGCACCTCCTCGGGGGTGGCGTCGGTCGCCACGTCGAAATCCTTGGGTTTCTTGTCCAGCAGCAAATCACGCACCGCACCGCCGACGACAAAGGCATTGAAGCCGGCATCGGCCAGCGTCTCGCAGGTTTTCAGTGCGCAGGAATCGATCAATGCGCGCTTGATGCCGTGCTTGCTGCGCGGCAGGATGAGCGGATTGTCGTTGGGTTTCCCACTGGACGGGGATTTGGAGTCACCGAAAACGCGTTTAATGAAACGGCGGATCATTGGATAAGAGTTTGATTGTGAACGCCGAATTATATCAGCCGGCCTGACTCAACCCCTGAGGCTGATGATCGGCCAGCCATTCAATTTGGCGTGCGCTTCCAGCGTGTCGTCCGGGTCCACCGCCACCGGATGCGTGACCCTGGACAAAAGCGGCAGATCGTTCAGCGAATCGCTGTAAAACCAGCTTTCCGTCACGTCTTCCCACAACAGGCCAAGATCGGCCAGCCACATTTCCAGGCGGGTGATCTTGTGCTCCTTGAAGCAGGGGATGCCGGTGCCGCGGCCGGTGTACTGGCCGTCGATTTCCTCCACCTCGGTGGCGATCAGGTGTTCCACACCGAATTTTTTCGCAATGGGGCCGGTGACGAAGCGGTTGGTGGCGGTGATGATGGCGACCTTGTCTGCTGTTTGCTGATGTTCCCGGACCAGCGCACGGGCCTTGTCCGTGATCATCGGCTGGATGTGAGTGGCCATGTATTCGCGATGCCATGCTTCCAGTTGTGGGCGCGGATGCCGTGCCAGCGGCTTTAGCTGGAAGTCTAGAAAGGCGTGGATGTCGAGCGTGCCGGCCTTGTAATGCTCGTAGAACTCGTGGTTTTTCGCTTCGTGCACTTCGCGGTCGAGCACGCCCTTGCTGATGAGGAACTGCGCCCACTCGAAATCCGAGTCACCGGCCAGCAGGGTATTGTCGAGGTCAAACAGGGCCAACTTCATTTTCATCAAAATGGGAAAAGCAAAGCGGCGAGTTTAACGGTCTAGCGCGAGGAAGGCGAGACAGGCTCGTCGGCATAGCGCCAGATGTTCACATCGCGGCCGCTTTCGCGGATATGTTCTGCCCGCCCCGCCAGATAGCGCTGGAAGCTGGGCTCCTTGCGATACTGACCGGATACGATGTAATCGAACATGCCTGCGGTGTGAAACACATGGAAAGAGGATTCCCAGCGAATGATTTCCTTGCCCTTCGAGTCGAACAACACGATGCCGGGCGCATATTGCACGCCCAGTTTCTTTGTCCAGTCGCGCACGCTGGAGCGCTTGCCGTCGGGCGTGATGATGGGGGTGTTCGACCACATGTCGAACTGGACGTTGTCGAAGTTCGAAATGATCGACCTGAGTTCCGGGTCTGCCAGCACCCGGCGGTGCAGGGTTACGCAGTCCGGGCAGTCGGGCTGTTCGAAATAGACGGCCAGCGGTTTGGCGGATTTTCCCTTGCGGCGCAGGTCGGACAGTTTGGCAAGGAAAAAATCCTCGCTGATGAGCGGGCCGGAGGCGCCGCTGACTGATTCGCGGGCAGCCATGTAATCGCGAAATGATTTGCGGGTTTCCTCGTGACTTGAGACCCAATCCAGCGCGCCCTTGAAACGCTCGGGCGGCACGTAGCCATTCATGCGCAGGAGGGTTTTGCCGTCTTCATCGAAAAACAGGAGGGTTGGGGTGAACTGGACCTTGAGCGCGACGGCAAACTCCTTTTCCCCATATTTTTTGCCGTCGACGTTTGTTACTTCGCGGTCGCCCCACATGTTGATTTGCACGACATCGAAATTCTTCTGGAGACTTTCGACGATGTCGCGCTGGGAAAAATTGCGCTCGACCAGCAGATTGCAGTAGGGGCAGCCGTCCTGAGAGAAAATCAGGATCAGCCGTTTATGCTGGTTTGCCGCTTCGCCGATGTCTTCCTTGATGTCGAGGAAACTGCTTTTGAACCAGGAAGGGTATTCGGTTGGCTTGTTGCCGTAATAAGTGCCTTTGCTGGCGGGTGGCGCGGATTCGGATGCGAGCGCGCCGAAACTGATGAACATCAGGCCTGCAAGCAATAAGAGTGACTTGCGCATGTCCTGTCTCCTTCCGGTTGGATCATTCGGGTGCAGTTTCAATGTGGCTGCTTAACCTATCTTACAATCGCATCCATGAACAAGGAAGTTTCCGTCTTGCCGGATGGCTGGCAGTCGCTGGGCTGGGCTGGCGTGCTGGTTTTATTGTGGTTTGCCTGGCGTTCCGGCGATCTTGCGCGCCTCAAGGACGGCGCGCGCCTCAACCTTTTTCTGGGCTTGTCTGTCGCCCTGATGGTGTTGTGGCAGATCCGCACAGGGGTCAGGCCGGGCTTGTCTTTCCACCTGCTGGGCGCAAGCCTTGCTGCCCTCATGTTCGGCTTCTGGCGCGGCTGGCTGGCGGCAAGCCTGGCTGCGCTGGCGACCGCACTGGCCGGCAAGTCCAGCCTGGCGGGGCTGGGCCTGGAGTCGCTGGTCTTCTGCGCAGTTCCCGCCGCGATTACCCACCATTTGTATCGTCTGGTGGACCGCAAACTGCCCAATCATTTCTTCATTTACGTGATGGTCAACGGCTTCTTTGGCGTGGCGTTGGCCGTTGTCGTAAGCGCACTGGTTTCAACGGTGGTCATGGCAATGTCTGCTGCCTATGCACTGCCTTACCTGTTGGAGCATTACACCCCTTATTTCATCCTGCTGGCCTGGTCGGAGGCGGTCACCACTGGCATGGGCGCCACACTGCTGGCGGTGTACAAGCCGGAGTGGCTGGAAACCTTTGATGATGACCGTTACATACGCAACAAATAAATGAACCGGCCTGACATCGAATATCCAGACCTCCCGGTTTCCGGCAGGCGCGAAGACATCATTGCCGCCCTCAAATCGAATTCCGTGCTGATCCTGTGCGGTGAGACCGGTTCCGGCAAGACCACGCAAATTCCAAAGATGTGTCTGGAAGCCGGATTGGGCGAGCGTGGGCTGATCGGCTGCACCCAGCCGCGCCGCATTGCCGCGCGTTCGGTGGCATCGCGCGTGGCCGAGGAACTGAAAAGCGAATTTGGCGGACTGGTCGGCTACAAGGTGCGTTTCACCGACAAAGTCCGGCGCGATACCCGCATCAAGTTCATGACAGACGGCATCCTGCTGGCCGAAAGCCAGGGCGACCCCATGTTGTCGGCCTATTCCTGCATCGTGGTGGATGAGGCACACGAACGCTCGCTCAACATCGATTTCCTGCTGGGCTATCTGCGCACCCTGGTTGAGCTGCGGCCGGAACTGAAAGTCGTCATCACTTCAGCCACCATCGATGCCGAAAAGTTTTCTGCGCACTTCAATAACGCGCCGGTGATCGAGGTGTCCGGGCGCATGTATCCGGTGGAAATACGCTACCGGCCGGTGGGGGATGAGCCTTCACCCCTCACCCCAACCCCGCCCCCGCAGGGGGAGAGGGGTATTAAAAAGGCCAGGGACAAGGAGGAGGCTGACCTCACCCAGGCCATCCTCGATGCCACTGATGAACTGGCGCGCGGGAGCTGGGGCGACATGCTGATTTTTCTGCCGGGCGAACGCGAGATTCGCGAAACCGCCGAAGCTTTGCGCAAGCATCACCCGCCGCACACTGAAATTCTTCCGTTGTTCGCACGGCTGTCAGTCGAAGAACAGGACCGCATTTTCAAGCCCGGCAACGCACGGCGCATCGTGCTGTCCACCAACGTGGCAGAAACCTCACTCACCGTGCCGGGCATCCGTTATGTCATCGACACCGGCCAGGCGCGGGTCAAGCGTTACTCTGCACGCAACAAGGTCGAGCAACTCTTGATCGAAAAAATTTCGCAGGCATCTGCCAACCAGCGCGCAGGCCGCTGCGGACGCGTGATGGATGGCATCTGCATCCGTTTGTACGATGAGGACGATTTCAATAATCGCCCGCGCTTCACCGACCCGGAACTGCTGCGTTCAAGTCTGGCCGGCGTGATCCTGCGCATGAAGTCGCTGGGCCTGGGCGCGGTAGAAAGTTTCTCATTCATCGACCCGCCGCAATCGCGTTTCATCGCGGATGGCTATCGTCTGCTGCAAGAGCTCAACGCGCTGGACGAGAAGAACGAGTTGACCAAGATAGGTGAACGCGTGGCCAGGCTGCCCCTCGATCCGCGCATGGCCAGAATGATTCTGGCAGCGGAGCGCGGCGGTTGCCTTGCGGAGATGCTCGCCATCACCAGTTTCCTGTCGGTGCAGGATCCGCGTGAGCGTCCGCAGGACCGTGCCGGCAGCGCAGATGAGAAGCACAAGTTGTTTGCCGACGAGCGCTCGGACTTTGTGTCGGTGGTGAAGCTGTGGCACTGGTTTGACGAGGCCATCAAACACAAGAAGTCCAATCGACTGCTGCAGAATCAGCTTTCCGATCATTTTCTTTCGCCGCGTCGCATGCGTGAATGGCGCGACGTGTACGGTCAGCTTGCCACGCAGGTTGCGGAAATGGGCTTGCGGCAGAATGAAAAGCCCGCAGGCTACGATGCCCTGCATCAGGCGCTGTTGACAGGTCTCCTGGGCAACATCGGCTTCAAGTCGGACGACGTCAAGGCCCGCAAGCCGGGCGAGGGCAACTACCAGGGTGCGCGCGGCCTGCGCTTTTCCCTGCATCCCGCTTCGGCGCTGTCGAAGAAAGGCCCCAAGTGGGTGGTGGCGGCGGAGTTGACCGATGTCGGCCGTCTCATGGGACGCATGGCTGGGGAAGTGCGGCCGGAATGGATCGAGGCTGCCGCCCGCCACGTGATCGAGCGTAGTTATTCGGAACCGCATTGGGACCGGAAATCGGCACGCGTCACGGCCTATGAGCGCGTCACGCTCTATGGCGTGACGCTGGCCTCCAGAAGGCGGGTGCATTACGGGCCGATCGAGCCGGAGCTTTCGCGCGAGTTGTTCATTCGCGGTGCGCTGGTGGCGGGTGAATACGATACCGATGCTGCTTGGTTCAAACACAACAACGAACTCATCGCGCATATCGAAGAACTGGAACACAAGGCGCGCAAGGCCGGGGTGTGGCTGGACGAGGAGCGGATCTTTGCTTTCTTTGATGCGCGTATTCCACCCGGCATGCACAACGGCCCGGCCTTCGAGAAATGGCTGAAGGGGATTGACGCGAACACGCTCAAACTCAAGCGCGAGGACATCATTGCCGAAGGGCTGGATTTGTCGCAAGGCCTGTATCCGGAGAGTTTCAAAGTTGACGGCGTGGAATGCGCAGTGAAATACCGTTTCGAGCCCGGCCATCCGCTTGATGGCGCCACACTTTCGCTGCCACTGTATTTGCTCAATCGTGTGTACGAAGCCCAGCTTGATTGGGCCATTCCAGGATTGCTGCGCGATCGCGTGAATGCGCTGTTCAAGGCGCTGCCCAAGGAGGTGCGCAATGCGCTGATCCCGCTGGCGCAAACCGTGACGGCTTTTTTGGGCGAAGCCAGGCCTGGTGAAATGCCACTGGCGCAGGCGGTGGCTGCCTGGGTGGAACAACGTACAGGTAAAAAAACCGATGTGCGCGAAGCGGAAGTGGATGCCCACCTCAAGCTCAATCTGCGCGTGCTGGATGATGGCAGCCAGGAGCTCGCCATGGGGCGCGACCTTGCCGCGTTAAAACTGCAGTTGGGCGAGACTGCCAGTCTCACCTATGGCAAGGGCGAAGAAACCAGCGAGCATGAGCGTGAAGGTATTACTGCATGGGATTTTGGTGATCTGCCGGCCAGTGTGCAGTTCAGCCGCGGCGGGCAAAAGCTGACCGGCTATCCTGCGCTGATTGATGCGGGCGAAAGCGTTGCGCTCAAACTCATGGATACCCAGCAGGCTGCCGAGGCGGAAAGCCGCAAGGGTGTGGTGCGGTTGTTGCGGCTGGCGCTCGCGCCGCAATTCAAGCAGCTGGAAAAGGACCTTTCCCGCCAGACCGCGCTGGCGCTCAAGTACCGGCAGTTTGGCAATGCCGAAGTTTTTTTCGCGGAACTGCTCGACACCATTGCCGGCCGCGCCTGCCTGGGTGACGAAGAACTGCCGCGCAAGCAGAAGGAGTTCGACAAACAGAAAGAGCGGGCCAAGCCGCGCATTACGCCAGTGACACAGGCATTGCTTAAATCCGTGGAAGAGTGCATGGATCTGTATCAGCAGGTGCAGGCAAGGTTGGCCCAAAAGACTTCTTTCATCCATGCGCAGAAAGACGAGCAGGCACATCTGGCCAGGCTGGTTTATGCAGGCTTTATTCGCGCAACACCGTGGGACCGCTGGCAGCATCTTCCACGCTATTTAAAGGCAATTCTGCGGCGCTTCGACAAGCTCTCCTCGGCAGGCGATCGGGATGTGCGTCACACAACGCTCATTCACGGTCTGGAACAACGTTATCAGGAACGGCTGGTCAGGCATCGCAAGGCGGGTATCCATGACCAGCTGCTGGACGAATTTCGCTGGCATCTGGAAGAACTGCGGGTGTCACTGTTTGCGCAGGAACTGAAAACGCCGTATCCGGTGTCGGCCAAGCGCCTTGAAAAACTGTGGGAGAGCATCCAAGCTTAAGGCATGGAAGAAAAAGCCTTCAATGTCCCCAATTCCATCACCGGTATCCGCCTTATGGGGGTGCCAGCCACCATTTGGTTCATGCTGGAAAACCACTGGGCTGTGGCGACCTGGGTTTTTCTGATTGCCGCGTCCACGGACGGGCTGGATGGTTATCTCGCGCGCAAACTCAAGCAGTGCACTGCCATCGGCGCAGCACTCGATACCGTTACCGACAAGGCGCTGTGCCTGTCAGTGTTGATGGTGCTGACCAGTTTCAAACTGGTTCCCGTGTGGGTGGCGCTTGCCATTGTCACTCGCGATGCGGTGATTGTGGTTGGCGCTTTGGCCTATCGCGGCATGGCCGGGCATCTGGAAATACAGCCTACGCTGCTGGGTAAAACGAATACTGTTGGCGAATTTGCCATGCTGGCATTGGTGCTGGGACATCAGGCCGGCATTGTGCCGGGCGAAGATTGGGTGCGCCCCATGTTCTGGCTGGTGTTTGCCACCACCGTGGCTTCGGGGATGCAGTATGTGTGGGTGTGGGGAAACAAGGCCCGCCACCAAAGCGGCAATTAAGAAATCTTGTGCGCCCCGGGCTGGCCTGACTTGACGCGGTACATGGAGGCGTCTGCTGCACGAATCAAAGCATCCTCGGTAACGCCGTCGTCAGGGTATAGCGCATGCCCGATGCTGGCCGAGACCAGCAGTTCAACGCCGTGCAGGTTGGCTTTTCTTTCCAGCGAATCTTCGATTTTGTCTATGGCGGCTTCGCAATCCTCTTTTCTGTTGAGGTTGCCCAGCATGATGAGAAACTCATCGCCGCCGGCGCGTGCGACCGTATCGGATTCGCGTACGCTACCCAGAAGACGTTTTGCGACTTCTTCCAACAGCGCATCACCGACATGGTGACCATACAAGTCGTTTACCGTCTTGAAGTTATCCAGATCGACGAAGAGCACGCCAACCATGCGGTTATAGCGTTTGGCATGCAGCATGGCTTGCTTGAGGCGATCGTAGAACAGTTTGCGATTTGCCAATCCCGTCATCGCATCGTGGGTGACCTCGACTTCCAAAGCGGCGCGTGAAGATTCAAGCGCCCGAATTTGGTTGTCAATCTCACGCGTGTTGCTCGCTAGGCGCTTCAAGGTAAACCAGGCCAGCACAAGTCCGAGGCTGGTTGCCATCAAACCGAACACCAGGGTAAGAAGCATGCTGTGCCTGTAGTTATTGCGTGCCTGCTCAAGGGCGTGGTTATTGGCTATCTGCAGTTGTTCGCGGAGCGAAGTCAGGGAGTCGATGAGGTGCTCCTGCATGGGAAGGCCTTCCGCAACCAGTACGTTCCAGGCGTTCTCGTTTTGACCCCGCGATAGGAAATCCACCACCTTTTCCTGCATCGGCAGGATCCTGTCGATCAGCTCTCCTTGAGCTTTGTAGATTGTGGATTCATATGGCGTCAGTCCAAGTTCTTTTAGTTGCTGTCTGCCGCTGCCCACGAGGAATCCGGCATGATTGAAATCCAGGAAAAGCTCGTCGCGCGCGAATGGATCCCTCTCGATGGCCATGCGCAGCAGCCGGTCGGCACGAGAATGTGAGGCGATCTGTGTGTTTGTGACAATTTCGATCTTGCGGTTGTGCAACTCGACAACATCGTCCATTTGTTTCTGCAGATGCTTGAGCTGGTAGATGCTATTGGCAGAAAGGGCCGCGATCAGCAGGATCAAAGCCAGAAAGGCGGAAGCGCTCAGCAGCAGGAAAACACGTTTCATTCTGTCCTTTGTCGGATGGTGTTACCTGATTGATTTTACGGAGATAATTGACATTTATTGAGGTATCCCGGCCAAATCGGCAAGGATTTCATCCGCATGCCTGCTTGGATCGATGTGTTCGTAGACCCGCTGGATGGTTCCCGTGGGACTGATCAAAAAAGTGATTCGCCTGGACATGCGCAACAGCTTCCAGTCCATCAGTGCACCATAATGGCGCGCAACATTGCCGTCCGTGTCCGCCAGTAGCGTGAAGGGTAGAGCGTATTTGGCGGCGAACTGCTGGTGACTTTCCTGCGAATCCACGCTGATCCCTGCCACTGAAGCGCCTGTGGCTTCCAGCCTCGCTAGGCTATCGCGAAACGCGCAGGCTTCGCGCGTGCAGCCGGGGGTGTCATCACGTGGATAGAAATACAGCACCAGCCAGCGACCGGCATAATCGGACAATGCATGAGATATGCCATTCTGGTCAGGCAGTCGGAAATCAGGTGCCGGTGTTCCTGCTTTGGGTGTGGTGCCGGTATCCAGTGCGCGCCAGAATATCCAGGCGAGCAGGGGTAAAATGAGCAACAGTGCGACTTTCATGCGGCCATCATAGCAGTGCCCGGATAAAGTTTTGACGTAGAATTCGCGCCACGCCCCCGTAGCTCAGTGGATAGAGCATCCCCCTCCTAAGGGGAGGGTCACACGTTCGATTCGTGTCGGGGGCGCCATCTTTCATGCCTCTCCTGATTTTTTGCTGGCGCTCAACGATTCCCTTAACTGCTTGAGTTCCTGCCGGTAGGCCTCGGCATCTCCGTAATCAGCAAACTGGTTGTAATGCGAGTGCGTCTGCAACAGGTGGCGTGCATGGCGGATGGGGCACCAGTACAACTCAGTGCGCGCGATGATCTCCTTGACGTAGGCTGCAAGCCCGTTCCCATATGAGCAATAGGTGCAGTGGAATTTTTCGATGACGTTCAAATAGGCCAGGTGACGGCGGTCGAAAGTCATGTAGTCGCGGCGTTTCACACGCTGGATGCGGTACAGCGGAAAGCACAGGGTTTGATAAATCGTGACGGAAATATCCAGCAAGAGCAGCGGGAAAACCATGCTGTAGATGACAGGCGCGGTCACTTTGTTGCGTAAATCTGCCCGGCGAATGTATTCAATCACGCCAACCTTGAATTGCCGCTGGCGCTGCAGGATTTCCTCTTCAAAGCGGATTCGGTTGTGGTCGAAGCGCACATGCATCGCTTCGCGCCGGCTTTCCAGTTCCGCCTCCAGTTCCGCTTCAAGTTCGCGGATGCGCTGGAGGATTTCACCGACTTTTGGGTTCATGGCGTGTACCGATGGTTTGCTGACCACCATGTTACGCCACGTTTCCACCTGTCCCCGAACATAAATGGGGTGAGCGAGAAATTGCTTGCTGCGATTTGCGAAATATCAGCTTTTTTCCAGCAACCTGACTTCGCGTTGCGGGAAGGGAATGCTGATGCCGCGATGGCGGAAGGTTTCAAGCAGTGACTTGTTCAGTTCGCCGATTGCATCGGGATAGTCCGGCACCTTGACCCAGGGGCGTACGCTGATGTTGACGGAAGAATCTGCCAGCGTTGTTATCTGAACGAAGGGTGCAGGGTCCTTGAGCACACGCGTGTTTTCACGCAGAACTTCATCCACAGCTGCGAGTGCAAGATTGAGGTCAGTATTGTAGGCAACACCCACGACCAGACTGACTTGCCGGATGTCGCCATAGTTGTGGAGGATTTCACCTGCAATCTTGCGGTTGGGTATGACAACCTTGGACAGGTCCAGATGACTCAAGGTCGTGTTGAAAAGCGTAATGCTTTCAACCTGGCCTTCCTCGCCGGCGATGGAAATATATTCGTTTACCCGGAATGGCCGCGTAAAGACGATGGTTAGTCCGGCAGCCAGATTTGACAGCACACCCTGCATTGCTAGGGCAACGCCGGCACCCGCTACGCCAAGCCCTGCAATCAGTGGTAGCAAATCGACCCCAAGGTTCTGCAGGGCCATGACGAGGAACAGGGCCATGATCAGCCCCTTTGTTATGCGTACCAGCAGTTGCCGTGCGGTAATGTCGAGACCAAGGCGGGTCAGCAACTTGTCCAGCATGTTTCCTGCCCAGCGACCGGCATAGTAACCAGCCACCATAATCAGCAGTGCCGCCAGCAACCTTGGGCCAAACTCGATGCCAAGGTCGATCAGTTTGCCCTGGGCCTGGTCTAGTGCTGCCAGTTGCTCTTTCATGGATGCTCCGCAGATGGATTCAGTGTCCGGCTATTTTAATGGAATGAATTTTGAGATGTGCCGAACCGGGTATGAACGTGCGGTCAGTGTTCGTCCATGGCATCCAGATAAAAGAAAACGAAACGTCCTTCTTCGATGTCTATCATCAGACAGGCTCGGCGATGGAGTGCGTAGTCTATGTAGCCCGGGGTTGCGGAAGCCTGATGGCATTCGCTGACGTGCTGTGGCGCTTCGAAGTCGCGGTCACGGTCGTACCAGGACAGCAGCATGGGCATCCCCAGCCTGGCGGCGGCCTCATTTTGCGCAAGTTTCATGGCCTGTTGGTAATCAGACAGAGGCGTTTCCGGCCGCAGCCTGAGTGAGGTCACGCCGGAAAAATCCGGCGCGCTTGCCGGTGTGCAGACCGCTTCGCTCATTCAGTCCTTTCCGAGTTAATGGTGCACGCGCGGCTGGCAGAAATGGCAGTGCGGCGCATCGCCAAACAGGTCCCACAAGTACTTGGTTTCCACATGCACCAGACGTTCGTGGTCGCCGGCCTCGAGATAAATGTCGGGCTGTCCCATGAGAGCATCGTCCCACACCATTTCCACGCCCCATGCCTGCGGCAGTCCCGGAATGACACCAGGATCGCAATCGGCAAAAAGTTTGCGTACGCTTTTTTCGTCGGCCAGGCTGAAATCCTGACCATGCTCCACGCTGAGTTTGCCAAGATGGATTTCCTGATCCGCTGGGATCATGGCCACCATCTGGCACTGGTTTCCTTCGAGCAGCACACCCTTGGCCACCCGGCTCGGGTCCACGCGCGCGG
>JAHENE010000005.1:18471-21290 GCA_024643305.1 Thiobacillaceae bacterium
CAGTGCGTTCATGATCTTCTCCTGTGGTAATGGACTTTTAATATAGTGCAAGAATGCCTACGGGCTGATCATGTCCGATTCTGGTTTGTCTGGATACGTGACTGTTACGTCCCGGTTTTGATTGTTTTTACCTAAGCATCCAGCATTGGTTTTATGGAACGGTCCCATTGCGGCTCGCCTGCAAATTTGTCAGCAAGGAAATCAACAAAAGCTCGCACACGGGTCGATAGGTGGCGGGTAGCCGGATAGACGGCATAGGCATTCAGCTCGGGCCAGCGGTATTGAGTCAGTATGGGCACGAGTTCGCCCCGCTCGATGGCTTTGGCCACATAAAAAGTTGGATGCATCAGGATTCCATGGCCGGCGATCGCCATTTGGCACAAGAAGTCACCGTTGTTTGCCAAGAGTTTGATTGGAACCTTCACATTACTGGTTTCTTTGGAAGGCGTCAGGTAAGTCCATAGGCCGGGGTTTGTGCGGTTGCTGTAACCAAGTCCGATATGTTTCTCAAGCTCGGCCATGGTTTTTGGTGTGCCATGCTGCGCCAGATACTCCGGGCTGGCGCAAGCAATATGCCGAATCACTGCCAGACGGCGGGCGATCAGGCTGGAATCTGCCAGCCTTGCAATGCGAATGGCCACATCAAAACCCTCCTGCATCAAATCAATCTGCCTGTCATTGAAGTCCAGATCGAAATCGATTCCGGGATGCAGCGTCGAAAACTCATGGATAAGCGGCGCAAGGTGCAGCAGACCAAATGAGAGCGGCAGAGCTATACGCAACTTGCCGCTCAGGGCGCCGTGCGCCGAGGAAACCGACAGTTCCGTCTCTTCCACGTCGGCCAGAATTTGCACACAGCGTTCGTAATAGGTGCGACCGCTTTCGGTAAGGTTCAGCCTCCGGGTGGTGCGCTGTAATAACTGCACGCCTAATCTCGATTCAAGCTCGGCCAACCGGCGGCTCACGGCCGACTTGGCGATATCGAGGCGATCGGCAGCGCCGCTGATGCTGGCGGCTTCCACGACCTTTACGAACATCTGCATATCGGCGAAGCGGTCCATATGTTCTCCAAACCAGAACAATTAATTCATATATTCCATCTTTATCCTTTCTTAAGCAACCAGCAAAATGGCTTCACGTTAAAGGAGAACCCCCTTCTTGGCGGAAAACCAGTTGAAAGGAGTTATGCCATGTCAAAGCACACCCCGGCGGCTATTGAGAATCAGCGGCCCTTGAAAGTACTGCGGATTGACTCCAGCAGCCGATTACAGAACTCCGTCACCCGACAGCTTGCGGATCGATTGATTGATCAACTTGGTCGTTGCGAGCACGAGATTCAGGTCATAACGCGTGACGTTGCGCAGGGTATCCCCTTCGTTAGCGAAGAGTGGATCAACGCGAACTTTACCGAGTTGTCTGAGCGGAGCGAACGGCAATGCGAGGTGCTCGCATACTCGGATGCTTTGGTGAGGGAAATCGAAGATGCGGATGTGGTGGTGATTGGTACACCGATCTATAACTTCGGCATCCCGGCAGCGCTTAAAGCCTGGATAGACATGATTGCCCGCGCAGGCCGCACCTTCCGCTATGGCGAAAATGGTCCTGTCGGTTTGCTCACTGGCAAGCAGGCTTACCTGATCATTGCGTCGGGTGGAACATCAATTGGCGGCAATATCGATTTCGCAACGGGGTATCTGCGTCATGCTCTGGCCTTTGTCGGCATCGCCAATGTGGAAGTCATCGCTGCGGAACGCTTGATGACTCAAGGTGGGCAGGCACGCGATATGGCCATGGCTCAAATCAAGAAACTCACTAGCTGCCCTGAAAAACTGGCTGCCTGAACCATCTGGAATGAAAGGATCAATAATCATGAACAATTCAAACAACACCGCTTATGCTGCATTTATTCTTCGTCTGTCGCTTGGAGTCATGCTCGTTGCACATGCCCTGCTAAAGGTGCTGGTGTTCACGCTGCCCGGTACGGTGCAGTTCTTCACATCAGTCGGATTTCCAGGATGGCTTGCTTATGTTGTTACGGCTGCGGAATTCGCGGGTGGTATTTTGTTGCTTGCGGGCTTAGGTGTTCGCTGGGTCTCGCTGGCGCTTGTCCCGGTCATGCTTGGGGCCCTGAGTGTGCACTGGGGTAACGGGTGGGTGTTTAATGCACCAAATGGTGGCTGGGAATATCCCGCCTTTCTGTCTGTTGCGCTGGTCGTGCAGGCACTTTTGGGCTCTGGTCCTTTAGCCCTTGATTCCACCAGATTCAACTGACCTAGAGTACAAACATCAAGCCAAGGAGAAAATTATGTCATCGCGCGTAGTCAATCAGCTCGTTCGTGCATTTGAGGTCACGGAAGGTGCGGGGGTTACCGTGCATCGCACGATCGGCACGCCTGCCTTGCGGAACCTGGACCCTTTTCTAATGCTGGATCACTTCGGTAGCGACGACCCCGATGAATATATCGCCGGTTTCCCGCCGCATCCGCATCGCGGCTTTATCACCTTTACCTATATGCTCGATGGCCACATGGAGCATCAGGACAGCATGGGTAATGTCGGTGATTTGCGCTCCGGCGGCGCGCAATGGATGAAGGCTGCAAGCGGCGTGATCCACTCGGAAATGCCCAAGCAGACCAATGGGCTGATGCGCGGTTTCCAGTTATGGATAAATTTGCCGGCTGCTGAAAAGATGAGCGATCCGGCCTATCAGGAGTTTTCTCCAGAGGCGATTCCGGAAGTGAGCGATGGCGCTGCACGAGTGCGTCTGCTCACGGGGGAATACGGCGGTCAGCGCGGCGTGATCAATGACCCCAATAGCG
>JAHENE010000146.1 GCA_024643305.1 Thiobacillaceae bacterium
GGGTGACAACCAGCATACGCCCGGCAGTACAAGATACCAAAATTTTTAAGCGTTCAGCTTGCTGATATGGGTTAAAGCTTGAAATGCTCGCCCAGGTATACCTTGCGTACGGTTTCGTCGTAAATGATGTCTTCTGGATGGCCTGAAGCAAGAACACTACCTTCGTTGATGATATAAGCACGATCGCAAATCCCAAGTGTCTCGCGCACATTGTGATCAGTAATCAGTACGCCGATATCACGCTCGGTCAGATAGCGGATCAGCTTCTGAATGTCCAGCACGGCGATGGGATCAATCCCCGCAAACGGCTCGTCAAGCAGAACAAAACGTGGATTCATTGCCAACGCCCTGGCAATTTCCACGCGCCTGCGTTCCCCTCCCGAAAGACTTATTGCAGGCGCGTCACGCAAATGCCCCACATGCAAGTCCTCGAGCAGATTATTGAGATGCTGCTCCACCTCTGCCTCTTCGTACCCTTTTAACTGCAATACGGCACGTACGTTGTCCGCCACATTCATCTTGCGGAAAATGGAAGGTTCCTGCGGCAGGTAGGACAGGCCGAGACGAGCCCGCATATGTATGGGCATATGCGTCATGTCATGCTCATCCATCCGGATTGTTCCGCCATCCGCGATGACAAGTCCGACAATCATGTAAAAGCAGGTTGTTTTGCCGGCACCATTGGGGCCAAGCAACCCCACAATCTCCCCACTACCCACATGGAGCGATACATCATGCACCACGGTGCGTTTTTTGTAGGTTTTCTGCAGATGCTCTGCGACCAGCTGCTTCATGGTTTTGGCGCCTGCACCTCACCTTTTTCCAGGCCGGCTTTGGGTTTCGGTCGGATGATCACCCTCACTCTTCCGCTGGCGCCTGAAGTGCCTTGCTGACCTATTACCTTGTAAAACTCGGTCTTGGCATCATAAGTAATCTGGGCACCACGAATTTCATCGCCGCCCTTGCGCAAGCGTGCATCACCAATCAGACGCAGCATGCTCTGCACATTGTCATATTCAATCTCGCTGGCATAGCCTTCGATGTATTCGTCCACGCCGTCACGTTTCTGTCTAAAACTGACCGGGTTGCCCTTGGCAGTCACATTCTGCAAACCGTCACCATTCTGCTTGGCCTCAACATGATCAGCCCGCAACATCAGCGTGCCCTGGATCAGCAAAACATTGCCCTCGAAGACGCTGATTTTCTTGATGTCATCAAGCGTCACATTGTCTGCTTCAAGATGGACCGGCTTTTCACGATCAGCCTTTTCCGCCATCGCAGGCAATGACATGCCTACGAAAAAAGAAACCAGCAGGAATTTAAGTGCGTCTGGCATTTTGATATTGGACCTTTACACGGCCTTTGAGTTTAAGTACACGAGTGTTTGCAAACAAGTGCATTCCATTTGCGGTAATCTGCATGCCCGGCTGCCGGATAACAACCTGCTCTTGGGTAAGCGCCTCGCTTTTCTCGGTGAGCACCTCAAGGCCGGAGGTCTGCAAGGACATTTCAGGCCTTCCCTGAAGTGCGGGACGGAGCAGGTTGACCTGGCCGGAAAATATGACTTTATCGCCTTCTGGGCTGACTTCCGCATTCTTGGAAGAAATTTGCATTTCTCCCTGTTGCGCATGGATATGCGTAAGTTTTGGATTATCCAGCAAGGTCTGTTTACTGCCTGAAAAATGGCTCAACTTTTCCGCTGCCAGCCGATACCTGACGACACCAGCCACATCAGTACTTATCGCCAGGAAATTCTCGACAATTGAATCCGGCTCTTTCTGATTGATGATGTTCCGTCCCCCTGCTTCCCTGACGCTTTGGTCTATCCAGAAAGACAACATTGCCAGCACCACAAGAATTGCGACAGGCAGCCAAAGTGCAAACCGGTTGGTCATTCCAGATATGGCGCCATTTGCGCATCAAAACTGCCCTGTGCGCGCATAATGAACTCACAGGCTTCACGCACCGCCCCCCGACCTCCTTCACGTTTGGTCACGTAATGGGAATGCGCTTTCACGAGGTCGGGCGCTGCTGGCACGGCAATTGCCAAACCTGCCCGCCGCATGACGGGAAGATCTACTACATCGTCACCCATGTATGCGGTTTGTTCTGGGGTTAAACCCAGATCGCCCAAGAGCTGGCGATAAACCACGAGCTTGTCATGCGCGCCCTGATGCAGGTGGGATATGCCCAAGTTCTTCGCACGATGGATGACCAACTGCGAATTGCGGCCGGTAATGATTCCAAGTTCAACGCCCGTACTTTTGAGCATTTTGATGCCATGGCCATCCAGCGAATTGAATCCCTTGTACTCCTGACCGTCGTCGGCCAGATAAAGCGTACCATCGGTCATGATCCCGTCAACGTCAAAAACAATCAATTTGACGGCACGTGCCCGCTCAATCGCGTCCTGCGTCATACCACTCCAGCTTTCAGAAGATCATGCATATTCAAGGCGCCTACCAGCTTTTGGTCGGCATCAACTACCAGAAGTCCGTTAATTTTCAGTTCCTGCATTCTTTCCACAGCCTCGACCGCAAGCTGATCCGGCCCGATGGTTTTGGGGTTCTTTACCATCAAGTCGGCTAGGCCGGCCGTGTGGATATCCACAGTTTTTTCCAGGGCGCGGCGCAAATCGCCATCTGTAAATATACCGGCCAGTCTTCCTTCATCATCTATGGCCGCAGTCATTCCCAGGCCCTTTCGGGTCATTTCCAGCAACGCTTCCTTAAGCGATGCCGTCTGGCCAACGGTAGGCAAGGCATCACCGCTATGCATGACATCGCGCACATGTACCAGCAACCTGCGCCCCAGGCTGCCGCCAGGATGTGTGCGCGCAAAATCTTCCGCTGTAAAGCCTCTGGCATCAAGCAGCGCAACTGCCAGCGCATCACCAAGAGCTAATGCTGCCGTAGTGCTGGCTGTTGGCGCCAGATTGTGCGGACAGGCTTCCTTGTCCACCGCAGCATTCAGGTGTGCATCGGATTCGTTTGCCAGCGTCGATGCAGGATTGCCACTCATGCCGATAAGTTTGGTTCCTCTTCGTTTGATTAAGGGCAGTATGGTAGTGATTTCTGCACTTTCCCCGGAGTTCGAGAGGGCAACAACTACGTCATCATGGGCAATCATGCCCAGATCGCCATGGCTGGCTTCAGCCGGATGAACAAAAAACGCCGCTGTTCCCGTACTGGCGAGTGTCGCAGCAATTTTGCGCGCAACATGTCCCGACTTTCCCATGCCCATCACTACCACTCGTCCCTTGCAATTCAAGATGATCGAGATGGCATCAATAAATTGACCGTCTATGCGCTCGGCAAGACGGCGAACGGCATCCGCCTCGATGTTTAACACCTGTCGGGCAAGAGCAATGGAACGGGAAGAATCTGCTGAATTCATGTTTTTCGTAAGTATACTAGGTAACCGAGATACTAAGCCTATGCATAACACGCTCGAAGCCGTCCTCATTATCCTGGCCGCATCCGTTATTGTGGCCGCATTGGCGCGCGCCTTCAAACTGCCCACCATGCTGGGTTACCTGGTTACCGGCATAGTTATTGGCCCATATTCGCTTGGCTGGATTCCCGACACGCCCCAGACGCGGTATCTGGCTGAATTTGGTGTTGTCTTCCTGATGTTTTCCGTTGGGCTGGAATTCAGCCTGCCGCGCATGATTGCCATGCGTGCAACCGTATTTGGTTTTGGTGGCGCGCAAGTAGCCATATCCGTCATTGCAACCATCGCTCTTTCACTATTGCTGGGACTATCCCTACCAGCAGGCGTGGCCCTTGGGGGGGCACTGGCCATGTCCTCAACCGCTATTGTTTCCAAACTTCTGGCTGAGCGTGTCGAGTTGCAATCCCAGCATGGACGCCTTGCAATGGGTGCGCTCCTTTTCCAGGACCTGGCGGTCGTACCGCTGCTGATTCTGATTCCCGCCTTTACCAAACCGGCTGGCTCCATGCCGATAGAACTACTTACCGCCTTGCTAAAAGCCGCAGTTGTATTGTTCATTCTGCTTTTTTTTGGGCAGAAAGTCATGCGTGCATGGTTTCATCGCATCGCCGAGACCAAATCGTCCGAGCTCTTTACGCTCAACCTTCTGCTTATCACGCTAGGACTCTCTTTCCTTACCGAAAGGGCGGGGCTGTCGCTGGCGCTGGGTGCTTTCCTGGCGGGAATGCTCGTCTCCGAAACTGAATATCGCTATCAGGTTGAGGATGACATCAAGCCTTTTCGTGATGTCCTTCTGGGTTTGTTTTTCATTACGATTGGCATGCGGCTTGACGTTGGCGTAGTGTCGAGCCATGTCCTTTTGGTCCTGCTCCTGCTGTCTGTCATCCTGCTTGGGAAAGGCTTGTCCATCTGGGCACTCAGCCGCCTCTTCGGCCACGGGCAAAACACCGCCATCCGTACAGCCTTGGCGCTTTCTCAAGGTGGCGAATTCGGTTTAGTCCTGCTCGCTTTGGCCGCTGATCGCGGTTTGATGAGTCAGCACACTACTCAGCCCGTGCTTGCTGCCCTGATCATTTCCATGCTTCTCGCCCCTCTTTTGATCCATCGTACCGAGTGGGTCAGCAAGAAACTCGCCGCCAGCGAATGGGCCAATCGAGCCAAGGAAGTTCACGATATTGCACTCAAAACTTTTGGGAAAAGCGGACATGTCATTTTGTGCGGTTATGGCCGCAGCGGACAGAGCTTGGCACGGTTTCTGGAAACTGAAAACATTCCATTTGTTGCATTGGACTCCGACCCTACTCGCGTCAGGGCTGCCGCTGCCGCAGGCGAAAGCGTGGTATTCGGCGATCCATCCAAGCGTGAAGTTTTGGTGGCGGCTGGCATCTCCCGCGCTCGGGCCATGGCCATCACCTTTTCAGACCTTGGTTCCTCCATGTCTATCTTGCGCCACGCCAGAGAACTCAAACCCGAGTTGCCGATCGTGGTCAGAACTGTCGATGACACCCATATCGAACAGCTTAGAGAGGCTGGAGCCACCGAAGTCGTCTCCGAAGTCATGGAGGGGTCCCTTATGCTCGCCTCCCACGCCCTCATGCTGCTCGGCATACCGCTTTCCCAGGTGCTCAAACGCATACGATCCGTACGCGAATCGCGTTACTCCTTGATGAGAGGGTTTTTTCGTGGCGCAACAGATATTGATGATGAACTTGGTGATGAGGTGCAACCAAGGCTGTTTTCTCTGTTGATCGGCCCGCAATCAGCCGCCATTGGCAAAACCCTGGAGGAAATTGGATTGGATGAATTGCTTGTTGATGTCGTCGCCATCCGCCGCCATGGTATCCGGGGTATTAATCCCGGGGCCGAGACCCATGTTGAAGCCGGCGATGTCATGGTCCTGCGTGGCACGCCGGAAAACCTCGCCGCCGCTGAAATAATACTGTTGCAAGGTTAGCCCCCTTTGCAACGCAATAAAAAAGCCCTCCATGTGGAGGGCTTTTTTGGGGTAGTTGTCTGACGATGACCTACTTTCGCAAGCGTAGTACT
>JAHENE010000147.1 GCA_024643305.1 Thiobacillaceae bacterium
CAAGTGGCGGAACGCATCGTCAAGGAAATCAACGCGCGTCTGGGCTTTCTGGTCAACGTGGGCCTGGATTACCTGTCGCTCAACCGCTCCGCCGATACCCTGTCCGGCGGCGAGGCTCAACGCATCAGATTGGCTTCGCAGATCGGTTCCGGCCTTACCGGCGTGATGTACGTGCTGGACGAGCCCTCCATCGGTTTGCACCAGCGCGACAACGACCGCCTGCTCGACACCCTCAAGCACCTGCGCGACCTCGGCAACTCCGTGCTGGTGGTGGAACACGACGAAGACGCCATCCGCAGCGCAGACTACGTGGTCGACATGGGCCCCGGCGCAGGCGAGCACGGCGGCGAAGTGGTGGCGCAAGGCACGCCCGTCGAAGTGCAGCAGAACCCCGCTTCGCTCACTGGCCAGTATCTTTCCGGCAAGATGGAAATCGCCGTGCCCAAGAAACGCCGCAAGGCCGACCCGGAACGGCAACTGGTGTTGAACGGCGCTACCGGTAACAACCTCAAGAACGTCAGCCTCAGCCTGCCGCTGGGCCTGTTCGTCTGCGTTACCGGCGTATCCGGCTCGGGCAAGTCCACGCTCATCAACGACACGCTGTACAACGCCGTGGCGCGCCATCTGTATGGTTCCACCGCGGAACCCGCGCCATATGCCGACATCGAGGGCCTGGAGTTTTTCGACAAGGTCATCAACGTCGACCAGTCGCCCATCGGCCGCACCCCGCGCTCAAACCCGGCTACTTATACGGGCCTGTTCACGCCCATCCGCGAACTCTTCGCCGGCGTGCCGGAATCGCGCACTCGCGGCTATGGCCCCGGGCGCTTCTCCTTCAACGTCAAGGGCGGGCGCTGCGAAGCCTGCCAGGGCGACGGCGTGATCAAGGTGGAAATGCATTTTCTGCCCGACATCTATGTGCCGTGCGACGTGTGCCACGGCCTGCGCTACAACCGCGAAACTTTGGAAATTCAATACAAGGGCAAGACCATCCACGACGTGCTCAAGTTCACCGTGGAAGAAGGTCTGGAATTCTTTTCCGCCGTGCCGGTGGTGGCCAAAAAACTGCAAACCCTGATGGACGTGGGCCTGGGTTATGTGCAGCTTGGCCAGTCTGCCACCACGCTGTCCGGCGGCGAGGCGCAGCGCGTCAAACTGTCGTTGGAATTATCAAAACGCGACACCGGCCGCACGCTCTACATCCTGGACGAACCCACCACCGGCCTGCACTTCGCCGACATCGAACTCCTGCTTAAAGTGCTGCACCGCCTGACCGACCAGGGCAACAGCGTGGTGGTAATCGAGCACAACCTCGATGTCATCAAGACCGCAGACTGGCTGATCGACCTCGGCCCCGAAGGCGGCGCCGGCGGTGGCCAGATCATCGCCACTGGCACGCCGGAAGACGTGGCCGCCAACACGACCAGCCACACCGGGCGCTATCTGGCGCAGTCGTTACGGAGCAAAAGTAACAAGGCGTGATGATCGGACAATTACCTGCCCGATCGTCTGATCAGCCCAGGCGCACCGGCACAAATATCCGGCTGTCGCCGCGCTGAATCAGCAAGGCCACCGATTTGCCTGCCTTGGCAACCGCATTGCGAATCTGTGCAACATCACGCACCCTAACGCCATTCACCGAGAGAATGACATCGCCCGGCTCTACGCCCGCGCGTTCCGCGGCACCCGCCACATCTTCAACCAGCAACCCGCCATCCAGCCCGGACTCTTTCTTCTCCTCGGGTTCCAGCGGACGCAGCGCAAGGCCGAGTTTTGCCTGGTCCAGGCGCGAATTAGCGTCATCAAAGGCCGCTTTATCATTTTTCGCGCTGGTCAGTTTGGCATTCAACTGAATCGGCTTTTTGTTGCGCCAAACATCCAGCTTCACGACTTCGCCCGGCGTCGATTCACCGATCAGGCTAGGCAGGTCAATCGAGGAAACAATCGGGTGGCCATTGACGCTACGAATCACATCGCCCGTCTTCAGCCCTGCCTTATCCGCCGCACTGCCTTTTTCCACATTGGAAACCAGCGCCCCTTCGGGCTTGGCTAGGCCAAAAGAATCCGCCAACGTCTGATTGACGCCCTGCACGGCCACGCCAAGGTGTGCATGAGTGATATGGCCGGTCTTGAGCAGTTGGTCCTTCACATGCACTGCCACGTCAATCGGGATGGCAAACGACAGCCCCTGATATCCGCCCGAGCGGCTGTATATCTGCGAGTTGATGCCAATCACCTCGCCGCGCGTGTTGAACAGCGGCCCGCCGGAGTTGCCGGGGTTGACTGCCACATCGGTCTGGATGAACGGGACATAACCGTCATCCGGCAGCGAGCGCCGCTTGGCGCTGACGATCCCTGCCGTCACGCTGTTTTCAAAGCCGAAGGGCGAACCGATCGCCAAAACCCATTCGCCCACTTTCAGACTGGCGGGATTGCCGAGCGGCACCGTGGGCAGGTTCTTCGCGTCTATCCGAATCAGCGCCACATCGGTCATGGGGTCGGAGCCCAGCACCTTGGCTTGGAACTCGCGCCGGTCTGTCAGCTTTACCACCACATCCTTCGCGTCGCGCACCACGTGCGCATTGGTAAGGATCAGTCCATCAGCGCTGACGATGAAACCCGAACCCTCGCCATGGATTGGCATGCTGCGCGGAGGCACCATACGGAAGTTTCCCTGCCCGCCAAAATGTTTGAAGAACTGGAAAAACGGGTCGTCGCCGAAAGGATCGCTGTCCTCGCCATCTTGCGAAACATCCAGCGATGCCTTGCTCATGCCCGATACGCTGATGTTGACCACCGCCGGGCCATATTTCTCGGTAATCCCCGAAAAGTCCGGCAAGCTAACACCTGGGTTAGGCACGGCGATCTTGGCGCTGACAGGTGGCGTCGCAACGGGCGGCGGCAATGCGCTCTCGAGACGCTTTGCCTCATAGGCGTATATCGCACTTCCACCCAACAGCCCGCCGGCAAGCAGGGCTGCCAATACAGGTTTCGATAAAAAAATGGGCTTGCTCATCGAACTCTCCTTCTCGTGCAAGATAATTTCCTTACAAACTGCCTTGATAAAGGCCTGAAGACAAAGATGCTGGCACCGCATCCTTGCTGCTGAACTCGAACCAATGGACAGGGAATTTCAAAAATAATTCCAGACAACGATTCCGCGTTTTCCGCCCCTTAAGAATCAATTAAGAAGTCGCAGGGAAACAGCCACTGAAGTTCTCGCAATCCGGTCCGAGTCTTCGCCGCAACAAATTACGAACACCGTCATCGCGAGCAAAGCGCCGCGTTCCAGTTCTAAAAGCCCGGTCAATAAAAACGCCGCACAGGCCGGCGGCTTTTCAAGCAGAAATGTCAGGCAAAAATGAACCGACCCCACCCCAACTGCTCCACACTCACAACGTGGTTGTTATTCAGGCCAATAGGCCTATAACACCTTCTTCACTTGACGGAGGTAGGTAACATGGCACTTAGAACACACAGAAACGGCGGCAACGATTCACTCCAGAAAGTAGCAAATGCCTGGGCGAAAGAGGAACACAACTTTCCCATGAGCAATGCCGAGTCAGACAAACACACAATTGCATTCGTCCAAAGGATGCAAGCCGAAGACAAAAAAGCGGGGCCAGCTGTTCCGGACCCGCGGAATATACATCAAGGCTAGTCAAAACAAAGCCACCCGGTTGGGTGGCTTTTTCATTTAGCCATAAGGAAATAAGCCATTCGAGCCTTGGCGCTTCAACTGGCGATCACCAACACCAGCCTGGCGTCAACTTACCCTGTCCAACTGCTCGCGCAGGCCGTCCAGCACCCCCTGCTCGGCACGGACGTTGAAGAACGCACCTTCTTCCTCGGCACGTTCCTCCAGCACCTTGCAGCGCGAAAATATCTCGCCACGCAACTGCTGTGACGACCAGGGAAGAAACAGCTCGGCTTCGGCCAGGTCCTTCTGGAAAAAATCGAGAATTGCCTTGTGCAAGCTCGCAATGTCTTCCGGGCAGCGCGCGCTCATCACGATGCAATCCGGATAATCCGTGCGCAGCACGGCTTCACGTTCGGCTTGCGCCGCGGCATCGCCGACATGGTCGATCTTGTTGAAAATGCGCAGACGCGGCACATCCTGCGCGTCGATCTCTTTCAGCACGTGTTCCGTGGCTTCGATCTGGCGTTCAAAACCGGGATCGCTGGCGTCGATGACATGCAACAGCAGCGATGCGTCCAGCGCCTCTTCAAGCGTGGACTTGAAAGACGCCACCAAGCCGTGAGGCAGGTTCTTGATAAAGCCGACCGTGTCGCTGACCAGCACGCGCGGGACACTCTCGGGGTAAAGGGTACGGACGGTGGTGTCCAGCGTTGCGAACAGCTTGTTGGCAACCAGAACTTCACTGCCCGTAAGTGCTCGCATCAAGGTGGATTTGCCCGCGTTGGTGTAGCCAACGAGCGCCACGCTGGCGAGCCCCTGGTGCGCCTGACGTCGAGCACGCTGGGTCTTGCGCTCCACATCCATGGCAACGATTTCCCGCTGCAGCTCGGCAATGCGGTCGCGAATCTTGCGCTTGTCCAGTTCCGTGTGCGACTCGCCCGCGCCGCGCCCGCCCACGCCGCTGCGCTGCCGCCCCTGCGGCCCCGCCAGCTTCGCCGCCTCGCGCAGACGCGGCGCCAGATAGCTTAGGCGCGCAATCTCCACCTGCGCACGCGCAGCGGGAGAGCGCGCGTTGCGGTGAAAAATCTCAAGGATGACCATCGTGCGGTCCATCACCTGGCAGCCGACCTCGTTTTCAAGGTTGCGCGCCTGGGACGGCGATATTTCATGGTCTACAAAAATGGCGTCGATCGGATACGGCGACACCAGATCGGCTTCCTCGTCTCCCGCCTCGTCCGTCCGCGAGGGTTGAGGCGGCGAAACCGGTGAATCGGGCGCGAGCTCCATCTCATCATCCAGATCGCCCCGCACAAAGTAGCGAATCTCCTGCCGCTTGCCCACACCAAGATACGCCGTCGCATCGAAGCCGACACGCTTTTGCATAAACGCGCGGACAACCGTAAACCCCAATGTCTTGGCCAGCTCGCGCAGCTCGGTCAGCGATGCCTCGAACTCCACATCACTCACCCCCGGCAACTGAACCGACGCCACAATGGCGTACTGGGGTTTTACTTTGACTTCGTTTTGCATGCGGCCTGGCTTCTGTTGGAAATGCGAAACCGGGCATTATCCGCTTATATCCTCAATCGCGGTGGCTTTGGCAAAAGCGCCGCACAACCGCTGCAACATCCCCCAACACCGCACCAGAGAACCAGGCCAACGATAAAGCCGCCCAAGTGGGCGGCCGGAGCTTCACAACCGTTTCTTGTCAGGACTGATATTGAACTTACCCACGAACAATGGACAGTCGGATCAGGCGGTTGTTGCTTCCTCAAAAGCCAGCGGGGCCACGTAGTTCAGGGTTGAGTGGCGTCGCTGACGGTTATAAAACACTTCCATGTA
>JAHENE010000148.1 GCA_024643305.1 Thiobacillaceae bacterium
ATGCCATAGCGCGCTCGCCCCTGGTCAAAACTGCGTTCTTCGCCAGCGACCCCAACCTCGGTCGAATACTTGCCGCCATAGGCTACGCGGGGATCATGGATCTGGATGTGAATGCCATCGAAGTTTATCTGGGCAACGTTCTGGTGGCAGAGAAGGGCGGCCGCGCCCAAAGTTACACTGAGGCGCAGGGCGCAGCAGTGATGAAGGAAACTGAAATCACCATCCGCGTCGTGCTCAACCGAGGCAACGTGGATGCAACGGTCTGGACCTGCGATTTCTCCTACGATTATGTGAAGATCAACGCGGAGTACCGCACTTGAGCGATCTCGAACATCTGCTGCCGCGCATCGAACGTCTGCTCGATCGTTTGGAAGGCACTTCCGCAACGCCCATCGATTGGAAGAAGATCCACGCTGCGCGCTGGATCACTGAAAATCGCAGCCTGCGCCCGATTGCGCGTCCGCATCATATCGAACCACGTCATCTGCTCAGCATCGACGAGCAGAAGCAAAAAATTGAGGCCAACACCCGCCAGTTTGTCGCAGGCAAAACCGCCAACAATGTATTGTTGACCGGCGCGCGCGGCACTGGCAAGTCCTCTTTGGTCAAAGCCATGTTGGCGAAATATGCCCCCAAAGGTTTGCGTCTCGTGGAACTCGACAAGGCAGGCCTTGCTCATTTGCCCGAGTTATTTGACCTGCTTCCCCAAGGTCCGCAACGCTTCATCTTGTTTTGCGACGATCTTTCATTTGCCTCGGATGAGCCCGGTTATCCAGCACTGAAAGCCGCGCTCGACGGCTCTCTTTCCACGCCGGCCGACAATGTATTGATCTACGCCACCAGCAACCGCCGCCACCTCATGCCCGAGTACATGGCAGAAAACGAGGAAACCCGTCATCTCGGTGGCGAAGTGCATCCGGGCGAGGCTGTCGAGGAAAAGGTTTCGCTGTCCGAACGTTTCGGTCTGTGGGTGAGTTTCTACCCCATGGATCAGGATGAATATCTGTCCATTGCCGCACATTGGGCAAAGGAGCTGTGCGCAAAGGATCATCAGTCGGAAACCTTCACTCGTGCCGCGCTGCAATGGAGTCTCGGGCGCGGCGCACGTTCCGGCCGCACCGCCTGGCAATTTGCCAAGGACTGGGCGGGACAGGGCAAGTAGAAGGTTCATGAGCGGCAATAATGAAATAATCGAGGTCGTAGCTGCCGTGCTGACCCGGCCCAACGGCGAGGTCTTGCTGGCTTCACGCCCGGCCGGCAAGGTCTATGCGGGCTATTGGGAGTTCCCCGGTGGCAAGGTGGAAGCGGGGGAGTCACTCGAACATGCGCTTGCACGTGAATTGAAGGAAGAACTTGGCATTGGGCTTGTTAATGCCACACGCTGGATCACAAAAGTTTTTGCCTATCCTCACGCTACCGTACGCCTGAATTTTTTCCGGGTGTGGAACTGGCAAGACGAGCCGCATCCACACGAAGGCCAGACCTTTGCCTGGGACAATCCTGCCGCGCATTCCGTGGAGCCTTTGCTGCCAGCGAACTTCCCCATCCTGAAAGCGCTGCAATTGCCGCCGGTTTATGGCATCAGCCATGCCAAGGCTTTGGGGCCTGATGTGTTTTTACAGCGTTTGGATGTTGCCCTCAAAAACGGACTGCGCCTGATCCAGGTTCGCGACAAGGACTTATCCGAAACCGAGCGGCTGGCACTGGCGCAGGAGATCATTAAACGTGCCAAACCCCATGGCGCCCGGGTGTTGATCAACGGCCCGGCGGAATTGGCGAAAACCGCAGGTGCAGACGGCGTGCATCTGGACGGCGGTGCGCTGATGAAGTGCCATGCACGTCCTGATTGCGAGTGGGTCGGCGCTTCCTGCCACAACATGGAAGAGCTTGCGCATGCCGCGGACATTTCCGATTTCGCCATGCTCTCGCCCGTGCTGCCCACAGCAAGCCATCCCGGCGAACCCACGCTTGGCTGGGAAACATTTTCGCAACTGGCCGCGCAAAGCCCGATCCCGGTCTATGCTCTGGGCGGCGTGACCCAGGCCGATCTCAATACTGCGCGCGCCCATGGCGCCCACGGCATTGCAATGCTGAGAGGCGCCTGGACATGAAGCGTTTTGCCATCCCGGTTCTGGTCATCGTGGCATTGGGCGCACTGGCAATCTGGGGGACGCTTCAACAATCCAGCACGAAGCCTGCGCAGCCCATAGTCTGCTCCGACCCGGTAGCGGGGTGCACCTTCATGCACAAAGGCGTGTCTGCAAACCTGCGTTTTTCCTCCCAACCTGAAGCGCTCCGGCCTTTCGTGCTCACGCTTGCCATCCCGAATCTGCGCACGGCTTCGGTTTCATTCCAGATGTCCGGCATGAACATGGGGTTTAACCGCTACGACCTGAAACTCGACGCGAAGGGAAACCGGTCCGCCAGCATCACGCTCCCGGTATGCACGGTGAGCCGGGTGGATTGGATTGCGGAACTTGATCTGGACGGGCAGCTCTATAGCCTGACATTTACAACACACTGACGCCAACTCTGACTGCTTGCGGATATGCGCAATGTCACGCATTTGTCACAGTACGGCCTATAATCTCCATGATTGGAGGGAAGAGCAATGCCTCAAGAACATACTTTTAAGCAATTTGACCTGGAACTCGAAAGCGTTCGCGCCAGCGTGCTCAAGATGGGCGGCCTGGTCGAGGAACAGATAACTCGTTCCATAGAAGCACTGGTGACCGGTAACCTGGCCCTGGCAGAAGAAGTCATCGCCAACGATACATCTGTAAACGCACTGGAAGTACAGGTTGACGAAGAAGTCGCGCACATTATTGCGCGCCGTGCGCCAACTGCTTCCGACCTGCGCATGCTGATGATGGTAGTTAAAACCATTACTGACCTGGAACGTATCGGCGACGAAGCGGCCAAGATCGCTCGCATGGCCAAGCTTATTCACAAAAGCGAACGCCTATCCTTGCCACGCTTCAACGAAGTCAAATACATGTCCACCCTGGTGCTGGAAATGTTGCGCAAGGCGCTGGACGGTTTTGCGCGACTGGATATCAGCAATGCGGCCTCTATCGCACGCCAGGATGACGAAGTTGACGAGGAATTCCGCCTCAACCTGCGCCATCTCATCACCTTCATGATGGAAGATCCGCGCACCATTTCCGTTTCCATCGACATCCTGTTCGTTGCCAAGGCCATCGAGCGCATGGGTGATCATGCCAAGAACATGTCCGAGTACGTCGTCTACATGGTCAAGGGCAAGGACGTGCGCCACACCTCGCCGGAAGAGATGGAAAAGGAATTGATGTAAGACTTTTCCGCCTCTGTGAAAATAACAAAGGGCTCGCAAGAGCCCTTTTGTTTTGGGCACCAGATCAACTCAACGGCCGCCCCAAAAAGAGGCGGCTGCCTGCATGCTGCCCCGCACTGGCGCGCCTTTTACAAGCATGCTCCAATTAAAACATACCAACCAATTGATTTCATTGTGGTTCACATGCTTGGCATAGAGGATGCTGATATCAAGGTGGGGCGAACGTGCCCTCCATGAATATGGAGTGGCACGCAGCCCGGAGACCATGGATATGAAAATCGATTGCGGACTTTACCCGCTGATGGGCGGATTTGACGAGTTGCTCGAAACGCCAGGCAAACCTCGTAGTGCCGCTGCCGGCCTGTGCGAATACTTTGCCGGATTGCCTGCAGACGAACTTGAGGCGCGCCACCGCGGTGTTGATGCCTCCATCATGGCCTCGGGTATCACCTTCACCGTATATACCGAGGCAGGCAACATCGACCGGGCCTGGCCATTTGACGTTGTGCCGCGAATCATTGAAAAGCCCGAGTGGGACCGCATTGAAGCCGGGCTGAAGCAGCGCCTGAAAGCTCTCAATCTGTTCATCGACGACATCTACCACGATCAGAAAATCATTAGAGACGGCGTATTTCCTGCCGAAGTGCTGGCCGAATCGAAGAATTTCCGCGCAGCCTGCGTCGGCGCCAACCCGCCACTCGGGGTATGGGCTCATATCTGTGGTACTGATCTGGTACGCGACGGCGACGGAACCGTCTACGTCCTTGAGGACAACCTCCGCGTTCCATCAGGGGTATCCTACATGCTTGAAAACCGCCGATTGATGAAGCGGCTGTTTCCCGAACTTTTCACACGCTATGACGTACTGCCGGTTGATGATTACCCCGCCCAGCTCC
Organism: Thiobacillaceae bacterium; assembly: GCA_024643305.1. Classification (GTDB taxonomy): domain Bacteria; phylum Pseudomonadota; class Gammaproteobacteria; order Burkholderiales; family Thiobacillaceae; genus UBA6918. The sequence goes on from JAHENE010000148.1 coordinate 4,210, forward strand.
ATGACATGCTTGCAGCATTGTCTCCGCGCGCCGGCGACTGTCCTGAAATCGCGGTACTGACGCCCGGCGTCTATAACTCTGCCTATTTCGAACATTCATATCTTGCGCAGCAAATGGGTGCCCATCTGGTCGAAGGCCCGGATCTCGTGGTCCTCGACGACGACTGTGTGTACATGAAGACGATTCAGGGCTTGGCCCGTCTCGACGTCATTTACCGTCGAATTGATGACGACTTTATCGATCCCGAGGTATTCCAGTACGACTCCATGCTGGGTGTCCCTGGCCTGATGCGCGCGTGGAAAAAAGGCAACATCGGCATCGCCAATGCGCCGGGGGCTGGCGTGGCCGATGACAAAGTCGTTTACGCCTATGTCCCCGAAATGATCCGCTATTACCTGGGTGAGGAAGCCATCCTGCCCAACGTGCCAAGCTACCTGTGCATGAACGAAAGGGACCGGGAGTATGTGTTGGCCAATCTCGACAAGTTGGTCGTGAAGCCAGCCAACGAATCGGGGGGATACGGTATGTTGGTTGGCCCGAAATCGACGTCGGAAGAGCAAGCTAAATTCGCCGAGTTGATCCGCGACAACCCCCGCAATTACATGGCACAGCCCACCCTTTCACTGTCCACCGTGCCAACGATGTGCGAGGGCGCGATAGAACCGCGCCACGTTGATTTAAGGCCTTTTGTCCTGCAGTCAAAAGACTTTTATGTGACGCGGGGAGGGCTGACGCGCGTCGCCTTGAGACGCGGCTCGCTGGTCGTGAACTCTTCGCAGGGTGGCGGCAGCAAGGACACATGGATCGTTCGGGGGCTGTCATGATGCTTGCGCGCGTAGCAGAAAGTCTTTTCTGGATGGCGCGCTATCTCGAACGCGCCGAAGATACCGCGCGCCTGATCAACGCCAGCACGATGATGTTGATGGACATGCCAAAGGGCGCAAGCTTTGGTTGGGAGGATTTGCTCAAGGTAGTGGGGCTGGATGAAGCTTTCCACCAGCTATACGATGAGGCCAGCGAAACTGCGGTGATGAGCTTTCTCATCCAGGATGACCGCAACCCTTCATCAATCTTTGCCTGCGTTCGCCACGCACGCGAGAACACCCGAACCTTCCGCGAAGTGTTGCCGCGCGAATCCTGGGAATGGGTCAACGAACTGTACCTCTACACCATAACCCACCTCGGACACGCACTCGATCGCCGCACGCGCCATGAGGTGTTGACA
>JAHENE010000149.1 GCA_024643305.1 Thiobacillaceae bacterium
CCGCCTGGGTCATCAGCGCCACGGCGTGATCCTGCCCCAGCACCTGGAAGCAGACCTGGTTCAGCATTTCGAACATGACCGGGTTGACCTTGCCGGGCATGATGCTTGATCCTGGTTGCACTGCGGGCAAGGTGATTTCGCCCAGCCCGGTGCGCGGGCCGGAAGCCAGCAGGCGCAGGTCGTTGGCAATGCGCGTGAGTTCCAGTGCCAGGCCGCGGATGCGCGCGGACAGATCCTGCAAGTCCAGCATCGATTGCATTTGTGCTGCGAGTTGACTGGATTTGATTGGCTCGCCGGTGAGCTTTGCCAGTTCGGTAGCAACTTTTTCAGGGAAGCCGGGCGATGTGTTAAGCGCGGTACCGGCGGCCGAACCGCCCAGCCCGATTTCTGCAAGCCTGGCACGGCAGGAAGCCAGATTGTCTGCCGCGCGCCTGAGCGTCCAGGCATAGGCGGCAAACTCGATGCCGATGGTGGTGGGCACCGCGTCCTGGAGGTGGGTGCGGCCTGACTTTGTCGTGTCCTTCTCGCGTTCGGCCAGGCGGTCGAATTCAGCTGCCATGCGTCCGGCAGCATCCACCAGCCTCGGCAGTTTGGCCAGGCAGGCCAGGCGGATGGCGGTGGGGATGGTGTCGTTGGTGGACTGTCCCATGTTGACGTCGTCATTGGGATTGACTGGTTTGTAAGAGCCTTTCTCACCACCAAGCGCGACATTGGCCAGGTTGGCCACCACCTCGTTGGTGTTCATGTTGTGGCTTGTTCCGGCACCTGCCTGGAAACGGTCCACCACGAACTGGTCCAAATGTCCCCCTTGCAGGATTCGCTCGCAGGCCGCCACAATGGCGTCGCGCTTTTCCAGGGAAAGCCAGCCCGGCTGGCAATTTGCCCGTGCGGCTGCGAGTTTGATCAGGACATGGGCGCGGATGAAATCCTGGTCAGGACGACGCCCAGAGATGGGGAAATTGTCGATTGCCCGTGCGGTTTGAATGCCGTACCAGGAATCTTGCGGAACTTGGTACTCGCCCAGAGAGTCTTTCTCAATACGAAAACTGGCCATAACGATTGAACATGTTCAAGAAAACTCCATTCTACCTGCTGGCGCTGGGCTTGATGCTTTCCCTCTCATTCACGGCGCGGGCTGCCGAATTCACCCTGACCGACACTGCCGGCAAAGTGCACGTGCTCTCCGAGTACAAGGGGAAATGGGTGCTGGTGAATTTCTGGGCGACCTGGTGCCCGCCTTGCCTGGATGAGATCCCTGATCTTATTGCATTGCATGAAACCAAGAAAAACAATCTGGTAGTGTTGGGCGTTGCCATGGATTATCGAAATGCCAAACAGGTGACGGATTTTGCAGAAGGCTTGTTTGTAAGCTATCCAATCATATTGGGGGATCGGAAAATGGCTGCGCAAATAGGACCGGTGGATGGATTGCCCACCTCTTACCTGTACAATCCACAAGGCAAGCTGGTGGCACATCAGTTGGGGTCGATTACCCGCGAGGATGTGGAAGCTTTTATACAAAAACCAGCTAAAACAACCAAAAATTGAAGGAACGGAGATGAGACATTGGCTGTTGGGATTTCTATTGTTGTTTCCATTAGTCGCTGCGGCCGAAGTGCGCGACGCGGAGAAACATTTCTTTGATACTAAGTTGGGCAATTTCCAGGAAGAACTGGCAGCTGCCAAGCATCAGGGCAAGACGGGCATCGTATTCTTTTTTGAATTGGACGACTGTCCATGGTGCGCCCGCATGAAAGCGACCATTCTGAACCAGTCAGATGTGCAGGATTTCTACCACAAGCATTTCCTGATCTTTCCGATAGATGCTGCTGGTGATGTGCCCATGACCGATTTCAAGGGCAGGGAAATCAAGGAGAAAGCCTATGCGCTCGAAAACCGCGTCCGCGCCACTCCCGTGATCATGTTTTTCGATCTGGAGGGAAATCAGGTTACGCGTTTTACAGGCGCGGCGAAAAGCAAGGAAGATTTTCTACTGTTGGGACGCTACGTGGTCGAAGGGGTTTATAAGGAGATGCCCTTTGAACGTTACAAAAAAGCCAACGCCGACCAGAAATGATGCGCCTGTTTTGTTTCGCCAGCTTGGCGTTTGCGGCTGTATCTGCGTTTGCTGCGGATAAGGCGCTGACGCTTGAAGACGCGCTAGCCGCGGCCGATGCACCGCATCCGCTGTTGGGTATTGCACAGGCAAATCTTGATCTGGCAATGGCTGACCGGCAACTGGCCGATAGCGGCAATGATGTCACGCTGACTGCCGAGGGCGCTTTGCGCCGCGGCAAAACAACCATTAATCCGGACGAATTGAGGGATGACAACGTCGGGCGTCTGGTGCTGCGCAAAACCCTGCTGGACTTTGGACGCGAGACAGGGCAGGTCGAAGCTGCAAGCCAGGAAGTGAATGCGCAGCGCCTGGCCCTGATGGACACCCGTGATGCGCGGCGCATCGACATCATGGGGCGCTTTTTCGATGTGCTGCTGGCGGACGCCCGCTTCAGTGCCGAAAACGAATACATGGCCGTGTATTACGTCAACTGGGACCATTCGAAGGAGCGCTATACCTTGGGCCAGCTGAGCCCAAGTGAACTGGCGGAACGGGAGTTGCTCTACCAGAACCAGCGCGAGAAACGCAACCGCAGCCTGCTGGCGCAGCGGGCTACCCGGTTGAAACTGGCCAATTCGATCAATCAGCCGGGCGAGTTGCCAAGCGAGCTTGCGCCGCCGCAACTGGAGCAAAACGACACCCCAGTACCGGAATACGACAAATTGCTGCCGCTTGCCCTCCAGTCCAACCGCAAGCTGCTGGCTTTTCAGGCCAGGTTGAGTGCTGTGGCTGCCCGTACTGAAGCGATACGGGCAGGTAATGCGCCCACGGTAGACCTGGAGCTGTCCGCAGGAGATTACAGCCGCGACACGCTCACACGCGACCGCTACAGTGGCGGCCTTGTTCTCAACTGGCCAATTTATCAGGGAGATCGTGTCGATGCCCGCCTTGCCAGGCAAGTGGCAGAACGCACCCGGATTGAAGCGGAAATGGAACAGTTCAAACGCACGCTGTCCGAAAACCTGCAGCAAACGCTTTTTGAAATTACCTGCCTGAGGAATGCTGCACGCTCGGCAGCCAAAATGCAGGTTGATTACCGCGACAAAATGCTGGACCGCGCCCGGGCCGAGTACGAAATGGAAATGCGGTCCAACCTGGGTACTTCAATGGCAGAAACCCAGGTTGCTGCCATTCGCTCATTCGAGGTCGAGTATCGGCTGGCCTTGGCGATCGCCCGGCTGGAGGCGCTGGTGGGCAAGCCATTGAGCGAATTTGCCATGCAACCGCAACTTACGGAGAAAAAATGATCAAAACTGCAAGAATGCTCAGGGCTTCGGCATTTCTTTCGGCTTTCCTGCTGGCCTCCGCAGTATTGGCGGCAGACAGGGTACAGCTGACCACGCCCGTTTCGGGAGTTGTAAAAGAAGTGTATGTGCAAGTCGGCCAGCGTGTGAAAAAGGGCGACAAACTGCTGGCGCTTGATGACGCCATTTTTCAGGCGCGCGTGATGGAAGCAGAAGCGGGCTTGGCGCGCGTCAAACAGGAAGCGGACGATGCCGATCGTGAGTTCAAGCGCGCACAAGAATTATATGATCGCGGGGTTAGCTCCACGACTGAATTTGATGCCGCAAAATTGCGCCACGACCGCGCGACAGCGACAGCCAGGGAAGCTGAAGCACGCCTGATCATCGCCCAGAAAAACCTTGAGTACTGTGTTCTCAAGGCGCCGTTTGACGGTGTGGTGAAGGTTCGCGAGGCCGAGCCGGGCATGTATGTTCCGGCGAATCTCAATCCGCCAATCCTGATTGTCCTGGGCAAAATCCGCTAGACGGTTTTCATTTGATCTTCATCCGGCGCTGCCAAGCTGCCAGGTTCGTACCTTTGGGAAATCGCCGCATGAAACTTTATCTTCTTGCAGCGACCGTGGTCGCTGCATCCTCCATAACGGTTCTTGCTGCCACGGGCCCTTCCAGTTCCGCTGCGCCCTATCTATTGCCAAATGCCCAGGGGGTGGAATTCACCTCCATCCTTACTGCAGGCGATTCGTTCAAAGGAAATGAAGGCCAGGCCTATCGTATGGTGGGTGTGCCCGATGGCCTGGGCGCATTCGACAATGGCGACGGCAGCATCACCGTATTGATGAACCATGAGCTTCGAAATACAGCCGGCGCTGTGCATGCGCATGGCGCCAGGGGCGCGTTTGTTTCGCGCTGGAAAATTATCAAGCGCGACCTCAAGGTGGCTGAGGGTCGGGACCAGATCAAGTCAGTCAAGCTATGGGATGCGGATGGCCATGCTTACCTGGATGGAAACCATGTGCGATTCAGCCGCTTCTGTTCGGCCGATCTTGCCGCGCCAAGCACATTCTTCAATCACAAAAGCGGTAAAGGATTTGGCGAAGGCCGCATCTTCATGAATGGGGAGGAAGATGGTTTTGGGACGCCGCGCGCTTTTGCGCATGTGGTTGACGGAAACCGGAACGGCACAAGCTATGAGCTGCCGCTTTTGCGCAACCACCCCTTTGAAAACCTGCTGGCCAATCCATACGAACAGGACAAGACCATTGTTGCCGCAACGGAAGATGGCGGCAGCAACAAGGTTTATTTTTATGTGGGCGAAAAGCAGTCAGAGGGCAACCCTATTGAACGAACGGGGCTGACCAATGGCAGAATTTACGAGCTCAAAATCGACGGATACAACGGTGACGACCCTGGCTCTGGCTTCGAGTCGGGCCGCTTCAGTTTGGCAAACGAAAGGGGCACTTCTCTCGCCCGCCCGGAAGATGGTGCGTGGGATACGCAGGACCACAATCGCTTCTACTTTGTCACCACTGCCAGTTTCAAGGGCAACAGCCGTTTGTGGGAAATTAGATTTGATGACATCAGCCAGCCGGAGCGTGGCGGTACGATCCGGGTGCTGATCGATGGCGCCGTGGCGGGTATCCGAATGATGGACAATATCACCGTGGATGGGGACGGCAGCATCTACATTCAGGAAGATGTAGGCAACAACGCCCATCTTGGACAGGTTTGGATGTTCACCCCCCGAAACGGCGCACTGACCAGCCTCGCCAGGCATGATCCGCGCCTTTTTCTTGAAGGCTCCCCTGACTTTCTGACCGAGAACGAAGAGTCATCAGGCATTATCGAAGTCAGTGATTTGTTTAGAGGTGTTGAGGGCTACGATACCGCTCGCAACCGCTACTTTCTGCTGGTCGTGCAGGCGCACTATCCGCTGGAGGGCGAACTGGTCGAAGGCGGGCAATTACTGCTGATGAAAACACAGAAATAAATCAAGGCTGATTCATGAGCGTCGCGCGCAGGCCGGGATGCCAGACGCGCGTAGGTTCTGAAAAGCCTTACAGA
>JAHENE010000150.1 GCA_024643305.1 Thiobacillaceae bacterium
ATCATCAGATGCCCCAGCGGGTCAATCATGTAAAGGTAAGCCCCACTTTCACTGCCCGGAAAAAGTTCCGCTTCCGTTGCCGAGGTGCGCAGGTAGATCAAGCCTTCATGCATTTTTTTCAAATCGCTGCCCGGCAGTTCCTTATCTGTAATCACCCACAGGCGCTCGATACGTTCCATGTCCTTACCCTGCGCTGTGCGTATCTGGCGCATGGCGTAAAGCATATCCTGGCAGTTCCTGGAGCATGCTCCACCGCCAACGTAGACCATGACCCACTTACCCTTGAGGGTCGCAGTATCCATGGATTGACCATCCAGCCCGGGGCCTTTAAGGGCAACATCTACCTGTTTTACAAGTTCCCCGTAGTTTTTGCGCGCAGTCGGTTGCCAAACGTAATAGGCGAAATAGGCCGCCACCACGGGCAACGCAAACAGGGCCAACAACAACAACAATTTAACGCGACTCATTTTCCTCCACCGACTTTTCTGTTTTGATATTCATCACCAGCCATAAAACCACAATTGTAGAGGCCAGGCCAAACCATTGGATGGCATAACTGACATGCGTACCCACACCAACATCAGGTCTGGGCCAATCGCGCACCAAACCATCCCCAGTGTCCGAGGTCTGCTCAATCAAGATGGGCTGCAACGACTTGCCGAACGTCTGTTTATATTTCTCAAAATTTAGATTTTGCCAAAGCTTTCCCAAAGGCTCGGCGCTACCAAATTCGAAGTAACGACTTTTCGTGTCTACAGCAATGCCGCGTAAAACTATTGTTCCGTACACCGGCTTCACAATTGGCAGGATATCTCTTTGCCCATTCACCACCTCAACCCAGCCACGATTGACCAGCACGTGCTGCGAAGTTCCTGCAATTAGGAAAGGGGAAAACACATGGTAGCCAGCAAAAGTTCTGTATACCCTGTTGTCAATAAAGATGTCCTGCCCTGGAACAAACGAGCCCTGCACCTCGACTGTTCGATACAACACATCTTCTTTGGAGATGACATCCGACCCGATCCGCACCACACCATCCTGCTGCATTCGATCATAACGCGACTGCAATTCGCGCTTGTATTCCGCACGCGATAGCTGCCAATTTCCCAGCCACAGGGTCAGCCCAAAGAAAAAGAGCCCGGCTAGCGTAGGCCATATGCCAGGACGAAAGACGAATTTTCCGAATCGCATTACAGAAAGGTTAAACTACTTCCACTATCAATATTTGAGACATCCATGCGCATTATCGTTCTTCTGTTCATTCTTTTCATCGTTCTAAGCTTGGCAAGCGCGCTTTATTATCTGTTAAAGGACAAAGGACAGTCCGATCGTACCGTGAAAGCGTTAACCGTGAGGATAACGCTTTCCATCATCCTGTTTGTCCTGCTGATGGCAGGTTACCACTTCGGAATCATTCCCCAAACCGGCCTGCGCGGCTGAATCTGTTTTAGAAACGAAAATAAAAAGGCCGCGCATTGCGCGGCCTTTCCTGTTTTGTTGGCCGCCGTTTAGACCAGCCAGTACACGAAGATAAACAGGCCAAGCCAGACCACGTCCACAAAGTGCCAGTACCAGGCAACCGCTTCGAATCCGAAGTGGTGCTCAGGCGTGAAGTGACCCTTGAGCGAACGGCCAAGAATCACGATAAGCATCAAAGTGCCAACCGTCACATGAAAGCCGTGGAAGCCAGTCAGCATGAAGAAGGTGGCGCCATAAGCACCCGCACCCAGCGTCAGACCCATTTCAGTGTAGGCATGGTGATATTCAAAGGCCTGCAGGGCCAGGAAGGTCAGGCCAAGCGCCACAGTCAGGAACAATCCAATGATTAGTTGTTGGCGATTGTTTTTCGTCAGCCCCCAGTGCGCCCAAGTTACTGTTGCGCCGGAAGACAGCAGCAACAGCGTGTTGATAGCGGGAATACCCCAGGCTTCCATGGGTGTGAACTTGTATCCGTCTGCAGCAAGTCCGGGACCGGCACTCGGCCAGGCGGCGGTAAATCCGCTCCAAAGTTGCTCGGCTGTAGCGCCTTCGGACAGCCATGGCACTGACAGCACGCGCATATAGAACAGCGCGCCAAAGAAAGCTGCGAAGAACATGACTTCCGAGAAGATGAACCAGCTCATACTCCAACGGAAGGAAAGGTCCACCTGCTTGTTATGCTTGCCGCTCTCACTTTCACGGATGACTGTGCCAAACCAGCCAAACAGCATGACGGTCAAAACAGCCAGACCCACCCACAACAGCCATCCGCCGCTTACGCCGTTGATCATGAAGGTGGCACCAAGGGCCATCAGGGTAAGCGCCACAGAGCCCACGATGGGCCAGTGAGACGGCGCGGGTAAGTAATAACCGCCAGTTTGTGATGACATGTTGTTGTCTCCTCTCCTCTAATCGCTCAATAGTAGTTGTTTCAATTAATTCTTAACTTGTAACCAGCCAGACCACGCCAAGCACCGCAAATATGAACAGCACAAGCGAAATCAAACCAGCCACGATCACCTGCACAGGAGTAAGCTTGACCGCATCATCCTCGTAATGCGTTTTCTTCCTTACTCCAAAAAAACTCCAGAACACCGCCTTCGCAGCCTGCAAGTTGCTGCCGCGTCGCTCAGCCATGTACTTCCTTGGCAGTCTTTCCCGCAGCCGCCTTATCCGAACCAGGCTGTACAAAAAACGTGTAAGAAAGAGTGACTGTATTCACATCCTTTGGCAGTGTGGGTTCCAGCACCAATACAACTGGCATCTGGCGCTTTTCACCTGCCTTGAGTGTCTGCCCGGTAAAGCAGAAACACTCGATTTTTTTTACATACTGACCCGCGAGTTGTGGCCCGTAACTGGGTATCGCCTGCCCGGTTATTTCATGATCAGCAAGGTTTTGCACGTCATACAAAACTTGCACCATTTCACCCGGGTGCATCGTGACACTTTTTTGCACCGGCTCAAATTTCCAGGGCAGCTTGGCGTCCACATTTGCATCAAGTTCCAGCGTAATCGTTCGGCTGGCATCCACCTGGGTGTTCTTTGCCAGCACCTGATCATCTCCGGCATTGATGCCTGTCACCTCGCAAATCTTGTAGTAGAAGGGCACCATGGCATATCCAAAGCCAAACATGCCTATCGTCACCACAATCAACTTCTTCAACAGAACGCGATTGGACGGCGTATCCATGATTAGGGATTCGCGTTCATCATCGTGTAGACAAAAATACCTATCGCGATTGCGGCGAGTATCAAACCTGTCAGGATATTTCGCTTGCTCTGCTGCATGATGCTTCCAGTACGCCTCAAAACAGGGCGGTGCATGCACCGCCCTTCATGGTTCCATTACTTGACGACGGGTGCCGTTTCAAAAGTATGGTACGGAGCCGGCGAAGGCACGGTCCATTCCAGGCCATCGGCCCCTTCCCACACCTGATCGGTTGCCTTCTGGCCGCCTTTGATTGCTTTCAGGATTACAACCAGGAAGATCAGTTGGCTGAAGCCGAAGAGGAATGCGCCAACCGAAGCAATTGCGTTGAACTCGGCGAATTGCAGGGCATAGTCAGCGTAACGGCGCGGCATACCTGCCAGCCCCAGGAAATGCATGGGGAAGAAGGTAATGTTCATGGAGATCACCGACATCCAGAAGTGCAGCTTGCCGAGCTTCTCGTCATACATATGGCCGGTCCACTTGGGCAGCCAGTAGTAGATGCCTGCGATGATCGAAAACAGCGCGCCTGATACCAGCACATAGTGGAAGTGTGCCACCACGTAGTAGGTGTCATGAATCTGGATATCCACCGGGGTCATGGCACAGACCAGGCCGGAGAAGCCGCCGATGGTGAACAAACAGACAAAAGCCACTGCGAACAGCATCGGGGTTTCAAACGTCATCGATCCTTTCCACATGGTTGCCACCCAGTTGAACACCTTGACGCCCGTCGGCACGGCAATCAGCATGGTGGAATACATGAAGAACAGCTGCGCGGCTGCAGGCATGCCCACGGTGAACATGTGATGCGCCCACACGATAAAGGAGAGCAGCGCGATGGAAGCAGTTGCGTAAACCATCGATGCGTAGCCAAACAACGGCTTGCGGGCGAAAGTCGGGATGATCTGCGAAACCACACCAAACGCCGGCAGGATCAGAATGTACACCTCGGGGTGTCCAAAGAACCAGAAGATGTGCTGGAACATGACCGGATCACCGCCACCCGCTGCGTTGAAGAAGTGGGTGTCGAAATTACGGTCGGTCAGCAGCATGGTCACGGCACCTGCAAGAACAGGCACGGTCGCGATCAGCAGATAGGCCGTGATCAGCCAGGTCCACACGAACAGCGGCATCTTCATCAGCGTCATCCCGGGGGCGCGCATGTTGAGGATGGTGGTGATGATGTTGATGGAACCCATGATCGACGAAGCGCCCAGAATGTGCACCGCGAAGATGGTCATGTCATAGCTGATTCCGCCCTGGATAAACAGCGGCGGATACATGGTCCATCCGCCTGCCACGGCGCCACCAGGCATGAACAACGAAAGGATCAGCAGGAATGCCGCCACCGGCAGCACCCAGAAACCCCAGTTGTTCAGGCGCGGGAAAGCCATGTCCGGTGCGCCAATCATCAGCGGGATTTGCCAGTTTGCAAAACCCGACCAGGCCGGCATGATCACGCCGAACACCATGATCAGTCCATGAAGCGTGGTCATCTGGTTGAAGAAATCCGGATGAACAAACTGCAAACCGGGCTGGAAAAGTTCGGCGCGAATAACAAGCGCCATGGTGCCTGCCACCAGGAACATGAATCCGGCAAACCACATGTAGAGGCTGCCGATATCCTTGTGGTTGGTGGTAGTCAGCCAGCGCATGATCCCGGTGGGATGGCCGTGGCTGTGGTCGTCGTGAGCGTGAGCTGCGTCGTTCGACATGTTTTTCTCCTCTTATCCCTTATCCGTTAATTAGCTGCTGGGGCCGCGGCTTCCGCGCCACCCTTCAGACCGGCAACTTGCGAAGGCTGTGCCATGTCACCGACCTTGTTGTCCCAGCTGTTGCGCTGGTAGGTAACAACCGCGGCGATATCAGCATCAGACAACTGGAGACCGAATGCCGCCATTGCCGTGCCCGGGCGTCCATTCAGGACGGTCCTGATGTGCTCGTCGATTGGACCGGTAGCTGTTGGAGAACCATTGATTGCCTTGAACGCGCCAGGCACGCCCATGCCATTGGCCTGGTGGCAGGCCGCACAATTCTTGGTGTAGACCTCTTCACCCTTGGCCATCAACTCTTCCATCGTGAAATTCTTGGTGTTGTCAGCCGCTGCGACTGCCGCCCCGCCCTTCTTGGCAGCGAGCCATGCATCGTATTCTTCCTGGGTGACCACTTTGACCACGATAGGCATGAAGGCATGGTCC